>JAYTAU010000228.1:0-4604 GCA_043737375.1 Planctomycetia bacterium | reverse complement strand
CGGATTTTTAGTTGGCAGGCGAGTTGCGGATAAGACAAGCTCCACCGAGTCCGTGTCATGCTGATGCAATAAATGGATACCCCGCTTGCCGCATCGAAGGTGGGCCGATGGCCGCACCGCTAAGCAGCCGATTGAAGTCGACGACCTCACTCCCTGATCTCTGCCTCCCGATCCCTGATCCCTGATCCCTGATCCCCGATCCCTGATCCCCGATCCCTCGTGCCACTGCCGGTACTAGCCTCGCGCGCGACCAGCCTCTACACTCAATGGAGTGAGTAATCGAGGGCTATTCTGTTTCGGCGCGGCGATTTTCGTAACGTGGTTTTCTCCTTGATTGATATCTATGATCCTACGGTACGGCGGGGCAACTGAGCCGGTTCGCGCCGGCAGTCGTCAATCAAGCACGTGGATATTGTCCGTGCTGTGGTTGCTGATGCTATCGGTCTCGGCCGTGGCGGTGACCGGCTGCGGAGGTTGTAACCAGACCGACGAAGACCCATTGGCCGAAGCCGAAAAGGCCGAGCTTGAAGCCAAAGAGAAAGCCGCCAAGCAAAAGGAGAAACCCAAACCTCCGTTCGAAGACAGCAAACTTTCCGTACTGCCCGATGTCGTCCGCAAGAAAGAGACCGTCGCCGGCATCAAGCCGGGCCATTGGTCGACGCTTAGCGACGAGATGAAGGCCAATAACAGTGACTTCGTCGGCGAATTGCACACGTCGATCGAGCCTGCGCGCGGCGGAGGCCCGTTGCCGTTGGAGCAAACGCCGTTCACGCTCAATTCGAATCGACCCGCTTCGTTGCAAAAAGGGGCCGCGAAGAGTTTCGATATCAGCACGTACGTACCGCGCGGGTCCAACAACATTCGCGTCAATGCCGAACTGCGCAGCCCGCGCGGCGGGTCGGTGGCCGCGACCGGTTCGGAATTGATGACCGCGATGAAGCCGCATCAGTATTTTTTAGTGCTGCTATCGGCTCGGCCCGAAAGCTTCATTAACCTGCCGAAGCTCGACTCGATTCGTGGACCGGGGTACGAGTCCGACACGAACCCTTATCGCTTAGTGGTGCCGAAAATCGGCAAGCGCGTGCCGCTGCCGTCTCAATCTCTGGCCTGGACCAGCATCTCGCATTTGATTTGGGACGACATCGACCCCGGCCTGTTGGAGCCGGAACAACAACAGGCAATGCTCGATTGGCTGCACTGGGGCGGGCAATTGATTATCAGCGGGCCGGGATCGCTCGACAAATTGAAAGGAAGTTTCCTCGACCCGAGCCCGACGAAGTCGTACTTACCGGCGCTGGCCGGCGAGGGAACGCCGACACTGTCGGCCGAACAACTGGCTACGTTCGCGGCGCATTGGCCGCATCCGACAACCGCCGACGCTCCGAAACGCGGACTTAGCGCGCGAAAGCCTTGGCCGGTGATCGAGCTGATCAAACAATCGCATGCTCAGTACGTGCCGTTGACCGAACAACAGGTCATCGAGCGAATGCTCGGTCGCGGTCGGGTCGTGGTCACGTCGTTTCGGTTGGGACAAAGCGAGTTGCTGAACTGGTCGGGCTTCGACAGTTTTTTCAATGCCGTGTTGCTGCGACGGCCGCCGCGGATGTTCTTCAAACGCGACTTCGACAAGGCAGCCGCCCGTTGGCTCGACAAACCGAATGCGCAAGACAACGCCTTGACCGATGCGCGAATATCGACCCAACTACGATATTTAAGCCGCGACCTGACCGACCAGGGAGTGTTCGATCCCGATGGCCCGAAGAACGAAGCGCTGGAGCGTGCCCTCGGAATGTATACGAACAGCAACTTCGATCCGATGACGGGAAATCCCGTCGAAGAGCCGTCGCTCACGAGCGGCTCGGGCATGGCTGGCTGGAACGATTTTCGAGGAGTTGCCACCGAGGCGCGCCGGTCGCTGCGCGAAGCGGCGGGGATCTCGATTCCCAATGCCACGTTCGTCACATTCGTATTGGCAGTATATTTGGTCGTGTTGGTGCCATTCAATTATTTGATCTTTCGAGTTTTCAACCGAGTCGAATGGGCTTGGATTGCGGCGCCGGCGATTGCCATTGCCGGCGCGTTGGCGGTCGTCAAGCTGGCGCAATTGGACATCGGTTTTGCACGCTCGCAAACCGAAGTGGCCGTATTGGAAGTGCAGGGGGACTACCCGCGCGCACATCTCGCGCGCTACACCGCCTTGTACTCGTCGTTGTCGACGACCTACGACTTGATATTCGACGATCAGAGCGCCGTGGCGTTGCCGTTTGCCGATCCCAAATTCGAACGGCTGCGCGGGCAGGGAAACACGACGGTTGTGTATCAGCGCGACGGGGTCGATACCCGTTTGACGGGCTTCGCAGTCGATTCGAACTCGACCGCCATGGTGCATAGCGAGCAGATGTTCGATCTGGGCGGATCGATCTCTTTGGTCGAAAATGCCGGACGTACCGAAATCTTCAATCGCACCAAGTTTCCGCTGTTGATGGCCGGCGCGATTCGCCGCACGAATGAGGGTGTCGTGCAGGTTGCCTGGTTGGGCGATTTAGCGGCGGGGATCGGAGCGGCGGCACATTGGACTCAGGCTCCTTCCGCTCCACCGCTGCTATCGCAATGGAACTTGACCCGCCAGCTCGATGCCGACGGAAATCAGACCGACAAGCGGGTACACTTAGGGCACTTATTGCGATTGGCACAGAACCCGGCCGAAATCAAACCGGGCGAAGTCCGCTTGATTGCAACGATGAATCAAAGCTTGCCCGGTTTGGTGGTCGAACCCGAAGCGGCGCAAAACGACCGATCGGCGGCGTTGGTCGTCGCAAATTTGAAAATCGCTAGGCCCGCTGCTCCACAACCCGATGCCAACACACGGGCCGACATTGTCGGCAATAAAACCGACGAAGAGATGGAATGAAACTCGCTATCGAAGTCACTCGGCCGAACGGGTGGCTCTGACAAAACACGGACGATCAATAATGCATAACACACCTGGCACCAATCCCACACCGCCGCTGATTGCGACTGCTGTCGATGCTCGCGCGGTTGACGGGCGAACGGTTGACGGCCGAGCAATTGAAGTTCGTGCCGTTAATCATGCGCCGGTCAAAGCACCACCGCCGCCGGCCATGATCGAGCTGACAGATTTCGGCAAACGATATGGCGAGTTTACGGCCGTCGAACGATTGAACTTGCGAATTCCAAAAGGCGAAATGTTCGGTTTTATCGGACCGAACGGGGCCGGCAAAAGCACGACGATTCGATTTTTGGCGACGCTGCTCAAAGCCACCTCGGGCGAGGGCACGATCAACGGCCACAGTGTGACCAAGGATCCGCTCGCCGTGCGCCGCTGTGTGGGTTATATGCCCGACAACTTCGGCGTGTACGACGGCATGCGCGTGTGGGAATTTTTGGATTTCTTCGCCGTGGCGTATCAGATTCCGCGGGCAAAGCGCAAACAAGTCATCGGCGATGTGTTGGAACTATTGGACCTGACCCACAAGCGCGACGACTTTGTGAATGGGCTTTCGCGCGGGATGAAGCAACGCCTTTGCTTGGCTAAAACATTGGTGCATGACCCGCCGTTGTTGATCTTGGACGAACCATCGAGCGGACTCGACCCGCGCGCGCGGATGGAATTCAAGGCGCTGATGAAAGAGCTGCGCCGAATGGGCAAGACGATCCTAATTTCGAGTCATATCCTCAGCGAATTGGCCGATTGTTGCACGTCGGTCGGGATCATCGAGCGCGGACAACTGCTGATGAACGGGCCGATCGAGGACGTGTATCGACGGATTCGTCGTAATCGCTTGATCGAAATCAAATTCATGGAAGGGCTTGAAACGGGATTGCGGGTGATTCGATCTCAAGCCGGCACGCGCGATGTGCAAGTCGAAGATCACCGCGTGACCGTCGAGCTCGACGGCGACGACGCCGCCGTGGCCAACTTACTGGATGACTTGGCGCGGCACAAAGTCCGCATGCGCAGCTTTGCGGATAAGGACCCGACGTTGGAAGATGTGTTTATGCTGGTCACGAAGGGACTGGTGTCGTAGTAGAACGGAATTCATTCCGTTTCTTGGCAAGGTCGATGTTTAAAACGGAATGAATTCCGTTCTACGACGAAGCACGAGCAATAAAATTCTAGCGACTGCTTGCGCTGTCAACACCGCCCTTGGGGCTGTTTACTTTGACGGTAAACGAGCCGGTGCCTTGTACAATCCAGCGGACATAGACGGCCTTCATGCCAGGAATGCTGCTGATTCGCATCTCGGCCGGCTTGCGCTTCTGCTCTCGCGGTTTAAGAAAAAATTGCTCGTCAGATTGTAGGCCAGTGATGATCGTTAGGTCCTTGCCTTCGATGCTGATCAAGTCAGGCCGGGTGATTTTGTTCATCACATCGGCAACCGAGTGCGTCGGCGTAATTCGTTCGTTGATAATCGTGGCGGTGACTTCCATCAAGTCGTTTGCCAGTTTCTTTACCGCGACGCTTTGCACTTTGACGCGCGGCATTTGATCTGCGTGATACAGCGTAAATGCCATGTTCCGGTGGCATTCTTCTTCCAACAAGAACGAAGGGGGCTGCCGCAGCCAGTTTTTACGTAAACCGC
>JAYTAU010000227.1:0-1771 GCA_043737375.1 Planctomycetia bacterium | reverse complement strand
TGACGGGAACACTCGATATTCGCCGCGCAATTGCCGAGGCCAACTTGTCCGAGCCGCTCTCGGCGTTGGTGTATGTCCGCGTGCGCAGGGCGAGTTTGTTTAGCCGGCGGCGGCATGCACTGGCCGGGGCGCTGGCCCGACGGGTCCGTGCCGATTTGGAAGCGGGGCGTTCGGGCGAAGAAGTCGCCGCATCGCTCGACGAGATCGAGCGGTCGATACGAGGGGTTCCGTTTTGTTCGACCGAATTTTGGTCCCGGCTGCGGCATACTCCGCTGTTGCATATACTGCGTGGCCAATTGACCGCCAGCTTGGATCTGCGCCGCGCGATTGCGATTGCCGAGTTGCCCGAACCGTTGCCCAAGTTGATCGAGCAAGTCGCGCGTCGGACGCGACTTTGGCGGAGCGAACGCGTGGATGTGGCCCAGGAACTAACCGAGCATTTTCGCGATGGTACGGCCGCGGGCCTCACGCCCGCGCAGTTGGTGACTGCGTTTGGCGATCCGCGGCAAGCGGCCCTGTTGATTCGACGGGCCAAGCTGCGCGGCCGGCCGTGGTTCTGGCGCGCGTATCGGCGAGTCTGGCAAGCCCTAGGGCTGTTGATTGCCGCGCTACTAATCCTCTATTTGTATTTCCTGGTGCGGTATTTTCTCGCGCGGCCGACGGTGTCGCGAAACTATTCGCTCGAATTGGTCGCACCGACGCTAGTGGAGAACGAAGAAGATCGAGCCTGGCCGTTTTATCGTGAAGCGTTGATGCGACTAACTCCGGCGCCTGAATCAATCCAATGCAAAGACGTCCACGATGGAGATTTTAAACCAGGCGGTAAGTATTGGGATTTGAAGTTAGCCTGGCTGCGCAAGAATCAAGAGTCGGTTGAAAACGCACGTCGGGGTGCCGCGCGTCCAAGGTTCGGATTCGTGTTTGGCGATCCGGCAGATAATGTTTGGATGAAACAAGATACGGTTGACGAGTCTGAAGACTTACCATCGAATCCAATTGTCGCCGAAATTACGTTACCACACATCAACGAGATCCGACAATTAGCATTGTTGTTGGCGGCGGATGCTTATCGCGCCGCCGAGGAGAAAGGCTCAGCAACGTTTGTTAAAAACATTCAAGCGATCGTCGGCATTTCACAGCAGTTGCACGAAGATATGCCACTGATTGTCGTGGATCACGTATCGTTCGCAATTTTGGACATCGCGTTGAGCACGGTCAATAACACGCTCAAGCGGCAATCGGATTTATTCAGCGACGACGATTTGCAGCGATTGGCGCATGTGATCGCCGGTTTTGCGGACGGTGGACCACTGCGTGTACGAATTGAAGGCGAGCGACTAATGGCGCGAGATATCAATCAGCGAATTTTTACCGATGACGGAAATGGGGACGGATATCTCACTCGCGAGGGAGTCGATCTCATCGATAAATGGTCGACAGAGAACGAAAACGTACAGCCCAACGCGACAGCGATTCCTGAATTCATATTGGGACCATCGCTGTCCGCACTCGTCGTCTCGCGGCGTACTTTATCAAATCTGACGAATGAAATTTTGAATCAATTGAAAAGCGATATTGATCACCCACTTTGGAGATGGCACGAATTTGGTGTTGAGGAGCATTTGCGGGCACTAACTCGCTTGCGCGATTCGTCAATCCGATTTGCCCCGTTGCGATTAGCACTGCCGGCGGATGAAGGGCCGTTCATTGGGGAGAAATACACTCAAAAGCGAGGTGCCACGCTGGTGGCCCTGGCTTTGGAACTTTATCG
>JAYTAU010000226.1:0-1771 GCA_043737375.1 Planctomycetia bacterium | reverse complement strand
AATTGCGCCACAGTGAATAATCCGGCCAAAACCATGCCCCACTTCAATAGCGTAAGATTGGTCACCGCCGGATAGAAGAACACTAGCGGTACGATGATCAGTCCCGGCGCAATGAAAATTCGCAACAGCTTTCGTCGACTAAGTATGCGGATGGCCAGAAACGCCAAAATGAATCGGCCGGCTAATCCGCCAACCTCTTGAAAGATCTGCACCGCTCCTTTTTCGCGGTCCACATTGTCCTTGGTCTCCTTGCC
Source organism: Planctomycetia bacterium (assembly GCA_043737375.1). Taxonomy (GTDB): domain Bacteria; phylum Planctomycetota; class Planctomycetia; order Pirellulales; family JALHPA01; genus JAWXCH01. Next base: position 1,517 of record JAYTAU010000226.1, on the reverse strand, counting down.
TGCCTTGGCCTTGGCTTCAGGCGTGTCGTCGACCGGCTTGACCTTTACCTCGGACAAACCGGGCACAATTCGCGGGATGTGTTGAATGGCGCCGAATGCAGCGCCGTAGCTGCAGGCAAACATGATCGTCGTCACCAGCGTCGTACGGCGAAACTCGGGTCGAAACAACTCGGCAAAGCTCGGCCTTTTAAGCGTGCCGGCTGCTTTCTTTTGCGCCCAGGCAGGCGACTCGGGCAAGAACGGCCGAATCAGAATTAGCGGAATGGCAGGCACCACGCCGGAAATCAGCATGTATCGCCACGACTGATGGCCACCTTGGATCACGGGAAAATACTCGCCATATTGCGTGATCAAAAGCCAAGCGCCGCCGGCCAACAGTCCGCCGATCGACGAAAACCCTTGCGTGTAGCCCAACACGGCTTCGCGTTGCTTCGGATCGGGAAACAGTTCCGCGAGCCAAGCCACGGCAGCGACGAACTCGATGCAAACTCCGATGAAAGTCAAGCAGCGGAAAAACAACAGCATCTCGAACGTTGTACTGAAACCGGCCGCACAGGCTGAAAACGCGTAAATCAAAATGCTCCACGTTAAGACGCGACGTCGGCCCAGCAGGTCCGTCAAATAGCCGCCCAGCAGCCCGAAAATTCCGCCCGCAAACGCGGGGATAAAGAACAACATGCTGAGGGCCTGCGAGAATTCCTTGGTCCCCGGTTGGGCTTTGAGCAGCTCGAGCAGCGCGCCGTCGATGATCAACGGCAACATCAACAGCTCGTAGATATCGAACGCAAAACCGATCGCCGCGATGATGCAGATCAACCACTGCGTGCGGGTCAGACGGAGCGGAGCGGAGGACTGCGGCAGCGGGCTGGCACTCGACATCTAAACGTGATCCTTCGATAGGATTAGATAAAGGGGCGGGGATTCGTTGATGGCCGATCAACGAACCGCGTCATTGTAGTTTGCTAGCAACGCCGGCTCAACAGCGGTTTAATGGGGGAGTCGGAGTGGGGAATGGGGAATGAAGTTTTCAGTGTTCTGTTTTAGTCGGGGTCAATGGTCTGTTGTAGTAGGCCATCGGACGCCAGTCTCGCGCACGCTCATCTTGCGCGTTCGATTTAACGCTTTCCGATTTTCCCTGCTCCCTACCCCCCGAATCTTGATCCCTAACTCGCTGGGTGCCATGCCCACTGCCCTGAGTGGGCATGAATCAAGTTGCGTTTACATGGCATCGTTCCGATTAGAATCAATAGCCAACTTCATGCCCACGCAAAGCCGTGGGCATGGCACCCAACGTTTTCACACTCAACCTACTGCCCCTTGCTCCACTGGTTGTAGAAGAAAAATGCGGCCATCGCAAAGCCAATGACCACCACGATGCGGCGAACCAAATCGCGATCCAACGTCCGCGCGACGCGCGCGCCCAGATAACCGCCGATCATGCCCGAAATGATCATCGGTACCGCGTGCGGCCAACTAATTTTGTCGTCGTAAAGGAACACGACGATGGCGATGCCATT
>JAYTAU010000225.1:0-11241 GCA_043737375.1 Planctomycetia bacterium | reverse complement strand
ATCTCAAACCGTTCGTCAATCAGGCTGCGTTCAAAGCCGAGGGTCAGCGCAAACCGCCGGTCATCAAAATCGATTTCAACGATGTCGTTGAAACCGCGCCGGCCGCGATCGAAAAAAAGCTTGAAGCCGCGCTCCTCAAGCGGGGCGATTTCAGCTTCAACGAGATCCCGCTGAACGATGTCGTACGTACGTTGCGAAAACAGTTCGACATCGAAATTCAATTGGACGACAATGCGCTCCTCGATGCGGCAGTTGCCGGCGACACCCCTGTGTCGTTCAAGGCCAAGAACATTTCGCTGCGCTCGGCGCTGCGGCTGTTGCTGCGACCGTTGCAATTGACGTATGGCGTTCGCAACGAAGTGCTTTCGATCACCACGCAAGGCGAGGCCGACGCCCGTCTGATCATACGTAGCTACAATGTCGCCGATCTGCTGACGCCTTTTGTCAGGCGGGAAGCGAGTGAATCGCCGCGCCGCAATGAACGCTCATTCATGGACTTAATCGAGAACGTCGTAGCACCCACGACGTGGGACACCGTCGGGGGGACAGGGTCGATGGGCATGTACCGTGACACGCTGGTGGTCTCTCAAACCCAGGAAGTACACGAGCAAATCGAGGCGTTGCTGGCAGCCACGCGCAAGGTCCAACTCGCGCAAAAAAAGTCGCTTGGCGGACCTGCGGTCTGGATGAGTCTCGATCCCTTGAATGACGAAGCGGCTGAGAAGATTGCAAAAGTTCTGAAAAACCGCGTCCGAATCGACTGCGACGATACACCGCTCAACGAGGCGATCGAAGCGCTGTCCGAGAAAGCGGGGTTCAACATTCTATTCGACGCGAAAGCATTGTTGGACGCAGCCGTCGCCTCCGATACGCCGGTAACTCGATCGGTAGACAAGGTGTCGCTCGGTTCGGCGTTGACGATGCTGTTGCAACCGTTGCAATTGACCTGGATGGTGCGCGACGAAGTGATGATGATCACCACGCAAGCCGAGTCGGACCAGCGATTGACCGTGCGATATTTCCCCGTCGGCGATCTGTTGCAATCGGTCTTGGAAGATCATGAGGAACTCGATCTAACGGTCGAACGATTGAATGATCTCATAACGAGCACAGTCGCAGCAACCACCTGGGACAATGTCGGTGGACCGGGGACGATGTCTTTTTTTGAGCCCTGCCTGTCGCTGGTTTGTGTGCAAACGCGCGAAGTGCATGAAGAAGTCGAGCAACTGATCGCCCGACTAAGCAAGGATTTGCCCCAGGGCAAAGCGGCTGTCGAAGCTGAACAAGCCGCGCGGGAACGAGAGTCGCAGTTTGAGCTACGAGTTTACTTTCTGCCGGGCAGAAACGCTGGACAAGGCGGAGGTTTCGGTAGGCCGATCATTCCCGTGGTCGGCGAACATGCGCCCCGGCAGGTTGGTCTCGAGGTACATGCCCAGGTCGGCCCGCTCAAACCAAACGCTCCTAACGACCCAGTCACGAAAGCGAAGGTCGATCAAGGAAAAGCCGAACCTGCGCAACAACCTAAGGAAATAACGCTCGACGACCTGCAGCACTTGGTGCGAGAATTGGTCGAGCCCGAAAGCTGGAAACATCCGCAAGCCTACACGCGGGCAACTGCCGATCGTTTAGTGGTGCGGCAAACCAAGGCCGTTCACCGGAAAATAAACCTGTTGTTCGAAGAATTGCAGGTGCCAGGCTATGAGGGCCGCAAGAACAACGCTGAGCTATATTTTGGAGGAAGCCGAAACGGAGCTCACGGCATGTCGGGCGGTCATTTCAATCTGTCAGATTTAAAAGCTGAGGGAGATTAAAACTTTCCAACCAGTTAAGCCCATTGGCGCGAAGCTGTCATTCAGTTACGACCCTAATTGGTTACGCCAACGGGGTTAATTCATAACCCTGCCACCTACTGCTGCTTCTGTTCGTTTCGCGTTTGCCGTTCGTGCTCGCGCATCAGATCCAAAATGTAAGGATCGGCCCAGGGCAACAGGTCGTCAGTCGATGGCGGCGTAACCTGTCGACGATCGACGGTGTTTGGTCGTGAAGCACTGCGGTTGGTCCGTCGTTGCATGTTCATGGTTCGACCCTGGGTAATTCGCGGCGATGGGGTGTGTGGGTACTTCCTGATCGATGATGATGGTTGAAATGCAAGTAGCGGGCCGAACAGTTATGCCAGCATGAAAAGCGAACCCCAAGAGTGATATGCAAACGTATTTGCAATAACCACTTACGCGCATCGAGTCGAAATTTTTGCTCAATGGATTTGGAGCAGAGTACCCGATTGCGGACTCGTAAGCTTTACAACGGCTGGTCTGTGAACGACCACATGGGGTTTTGATTCAAGTTGCTGATGACCGCTGTGATTTACCGCGAAGAGATTAAGCTGGCCGGTAATGGCGATATTGTTGAAAGCAGATGCGTATCTGGCGCTGTGCTTTACCGCGAAGTCCGTTACCCAGGGTGCGCTGCGCGACCCTGGGCTATGCGATGAAACCCCGTCGGGGTAGCAAAATTAGCTTCGTGATTAGATGACAGTTTCAAACCGCCCGGTCCCCGGCGAAGCCGGGCCTGAAGGACGTTCACTGTTCTCTTTTTGTTCGAGTGTCATCCCCGCTTTTTCGGCGATCATCGGAACATTGGCCTGCCAGCTCTCCGGCCGACCGCCACGGAAACGTTGTCAGCTTGGCTCCGGCAAGCAATACTGGATCGCAAAGCTAACGCAACTGCGACTTCATGCCGGGCGGGGTGAAACTGGTTGCTCGCTGGTTATAGTGGCCGTGGGTCTGAATCCATTCAGTTGCCGCGATCTGCCGGGCGGTTTTCGAAATTACTCACGCGGAGGTGCGATGTCGGTTCGTTTAGTGCGCTGGTCTTCCACATTCGTTGTCTTATCGATTGCGCTAGGCGTCGCAATTGGCATAGCGCCGGCGCAGCCTGCTGCCAAGCAGTCCAAGGCACCTTCCCAAGTACCATCCAAAACAGAACGCACCGAGCCAACTCCGTTTGCCAAACGCAAACCCTGGACGACCTCGCGCGTGACCGGTTCGCCGGAACCGCCGCCGCCGTATCGTACCGAGCGGGTCTTTACGCATCTCAAATTCAATCTGCCCGTCGCCCTGGCGGCAGCACCCGGCAGCGATCGCATGTTCGTCGTCGAACAGGAGGGCAAGATATTTTCGTTTGTGAATAACCCCACGGCAACAACCAACGAGGCACGACGACCGGCCGATCTGTTGATCGATTTGAAAATCGAACGGACAACGCTGACTGCAGGGCCGCACGCCAAGCAAATGCGCGCCAGTTACGGCTTGGCCTTTCATCCGCAGTTTGCCAAAAATCGCTACTGTTATATTTGCTACACCGTAGGGAACGACAAAGGTCCGTTGGACGATGGCACGCGCGTTTCGCGGTTTACGGTCTCGGACGGTTCGCCCCCGACGATCGACCCGGCAAGCGAAGAGATTGTGCTCACCTGGCGCGAAGGGGGGCACAACGGCGGCTGCCTGGCATTTGGTCCGGACGGCATGTTGTACATCTCGAGCGGTGACGGCGGAAACCCCAACCCGCCCGATCCCAACAACACCGGACAAAACCTGGACGACCTGATGTCGTGCGTGTTGCGGATCGATGTCGATCGTCGCGACGCGGGCCGCAACTACGCGATCCCCGGTGATAATCCGTTCGTGAAAACCGCCGGCGCGCGGGGCGAAATTTGGGCCTACGGCTTTCGCAACCCGTGGAAAATGAGCTTCGATCGCGCGACGGGCGACTTGTGGGTCGGCGATGTCGGTTGGGAGTTGTGGGAGATGATTTACCGTGTGACTCGCGGCGGCAACTACGGTTGGAGTATCGTCGAAGGACCGCAAAGCGTGCGCGGCGATGTCAAACAAGGCCCCACGCCGATCATCGCCGCCGACGACGCGCTGCCCCACAGTATTTCGGCCAGCGTGACCGGCGGATATGTCTATCGCGGCAAGCGGCTGCCCGAACTTGTGGGGCATTATGTCTATGGCGATTGGGAGACGCGCCGGCTTTGGTCGGCCAAGGTCGAGGAGATACCCAATCCGCTCGAGCCGAAGAAAACCGTGCGCAAGCTGGCCGCGCGGCGCGATATTACTCAACCTTCGCTGCGCTTGATTGCCTTCGGAGAAGACAACGCCGGCGAACTGTACTTATTGGACTACGACGACGGCACGATCGCGCGGCTGGTCGCCAACGAAGCGAAAAACACCGCCGATAAATTTCCGCGCAAACTGAGTGAAACCGGATTGTTTTCGTCGCTCAAAGAACACAAGTTGGCCGAAGGGGTGGTGCCGTTTACCATCGCCGCACAACAATGGTCCGACGGTGCCGCGGCCCAGCGATTTATCGCGCTGCCCGGCGATGCTTCCGTCGGCCTGTACCCGCGCCCGATCCAATCGCCGGGCACGATGTTCGATCGCGTGATGGAGTTTCCCAAAGATGCCGTGCTGGGCCGAACCTTGCTGACGGATGGGCACGATCCGTTCTCGGCCCTGGCGGCCAAGCCGATCGAAACCCAACTGCTGCATTTCGACGGCCGACAGTGGCAGGGTTACAGCTATGCATGGAACAGCGCAGGAACCGATGCGGTGCTCGTCGATGCCGAGGGTGCCCAACACGAGTACCAGCATGAACCTGTTCAACGCGATCGCAATCAACGCCGAACTTGGAACTATCCGAGTCGCACGCAATGTTTGCAGTGCCATAACCCCTGGGCGCGCACCACGCTGGCGTTCAACGAGGCGCAGTTGACTGGTGCCGTGGACGGCGATTCGGTGTCGAGTTTCGAGCGGCTCAAGCAGCAGGGCGTCATCGTTTCGGCGGTTCCGACCGATAAAAAAAGTAATGGCCCGGCCGATCCGGTGCCGAAGTTGGTCGATCCGTACGACGCCAAGGCCGAGATCAATCTGCGCGGACGATCGTACTTGCACGTCAACTGCGCGCATTGTCACCGCTTCGGCGGCGGCGGCAGCGCGAACATCGAACTGGTCATCGACAAGGCCGTTGAAGATTGCAAATTGATCAACGTGCCGCCGACTCAAGGCACATTCGGCATCAACGACGCTCAGGTGATTGCCGCGGGCGACCCCGATCGTTCGGTGCTGTTGTATCGAATGCTGAAGCTTGGTCGCGGCCGGATGCCGCATATCGGCTCCGATATGGTCGACGAGCGCGGGGTGCGCATGCTGCGACAATACATTGAGCAGTTGCCGCGCCATCCGCAACACGAACGATCGCTACGCAAATTGATCGACTTAAGCGATCAGCGCATGCACGAACGCGAGCTAGCGACTTACGATCGAGATGTCGAACAGATCGTCGAGGAGATGTCGCGCCGGCCAGACGCAAGCAAGCAGCCCGCTGAACTACGCGATGCGGCGGTGAACGAATGGACGCGTCGCTCGAAAGAGCGTGCCGCGATTCGATCGCCGCAGCGTGCTGCGATCGTCAAGCAACTCCTGTCGGACACCACCTCGGCGATGATTCTATGCCGTGCGGTAAACGAAATCGACTTCACGGCTGAACGGTCTGTGACGCTTGACCTGCGCGCCGAGATCGTGGCCGCCGCGATGGCACACACCGACCCGGCCGTTCGCGATCTGTTCGAAGAGTTTGTCCCGCACGAGCAACGCGTCAAACGTCTGGGCGAAATCATTAGGCCCGAGATGCTGCTGAGACTCGCCGGCGATACCAAGCGCGGCGAGCAGTTGTTCAAGCAAAACACAACGGCACAATGCAAAACGTGCCATCGCATCGGCGACGCCGGCGGCAAGGTAGGCCCCGAGCTGACACTGATCGCCAAGCGACTGAACAAAGCCCAATTATTGGAAAGCCTGCTCGAACCCAATAAATCGATCGACCCCAAATTTGTCACACAGTTGATTACCCTAAACGACGGCCGCACGTACACCGGCGTGGTGGTCTCGAAAGATGCCGGCGAGCTGGTGTTACGCGACGCGGCCGACAAGGAAATTCGCATTCCGATTGCCGAGATCGACGAACAAACGCCGCAATCGCAATCGATGATGCCGGCCGGGCTATTACGCGACATGACGACCGAACAAGCGGCGGATCTGCTGGAGTATTTATACTCGCTCAAGTAATAATATGAATTCTGTAGGGAACGCCCTTCGTGGCGTTCCGATATTTGAGACACGCTGACACATGTATTGCGCGATCCCACGCTCTTCCGTGGGAACGAACAGGCCTGCCGCTTTTCGTCACACGTTTATCCATCAATCTCTCGCCCCAGCCTCGAGCTTTCAGTCCCCCAACATGACGCGACTCACCTTACTGCTAGTCTCGATCTTGCTCACGGTCGCCTCCGCGCAGGCCGCGCAAAAGAATGTCTTGCTGTTCGTCGCCGACGATCTGGGCCGGACCGTCGGCTGTTACGACGATGCGAACGCGCGCACGCCGAACATCGACAAACTGGCCGCGCAGGGCACCCGTTTCACCCACGCGTTTTGTACCACAGCCAGTTGCAGCCCCAGCCGCTCGGTCATTCTCACCGGCTTGTACAGCCACGCAAATGGCCAATACGGTCTGGCTCACGCCGATCACAATTTCAAAAGCAAACCCGCGATCAAGGGCTTGCCGGTACTACTCCGCGCCGCTGGATACAAGAGCGCCTGCATTGGCAAATATCACGTCGCCCCGGACGAAGTTTACGGGTTCGACGAATTGCCGCAGGTCAAGGGTGGCCCGCGCAATCCCGTGGGCTTGGCCGAAGCGGCGAAGAAATTCATCGCAGCTTCGGGAGCCAGTCCGTTCTTTTTGTATGTCTGCACTTCCGATCCGCATCGCGCGCCCAAGGGGTTTGGCAACGATGGCAAGCAGGCCGAAGAAGCTGCAAAATCGGACAAGCCAGTCAAGTTCGACGCAGATAAAATAGTCGTGCCGCCGTTTCTGCCCGACTCGCCCGCAGTCCGACAAGAACTGGCCGAGTACTACGAAGCGGTGGCCCGTGCCGACGCGGCACTAGGACGTGTCTTGGAAGTCTTACGCGAAACCGGACACGACAAGGATACGCTGGTCATGTTTCTCAGCGACAATGGCATTCCATTTTGCGGTGCCAAAACCACGCAGTACGACTCGGGCACGCGGTTGCCGCTGATCGTTCGCTTGCCCGATCAAAAACAGCCCGGCACGGTTTGCAATGCAATGGTGAATTGGGCCGACTTGGCTCCCACGGTGCTAGATTACGTCGGCCAGACGCATAGTAAAGATTCGCCTAACATCGCTGCCCCGAGCAAAGCCCAGGTATCCGGCAAGGCATCCGCGCCAGGCAGAACTCCCGCCATGCAAGGGCGATCGTTCTTGAAGATTCTCGACGAGCGCGAGCCGAGCGGTTGGGACGTGACCTTCGGCTCGCACAATTTTCACGAGGTGACGATGTACTATCCGATGCGAACCGTGCGCACGCGAAAATACAAATACATTCTCAACATCGCGCATCAACTGCCGTATCCGATCGCGGCCGACTTGTACAACTCGGAAACTTGGCAGGCGACCTTGAAATCGGCGGGCAACTCGGCCGAGAAATCAAGCAATCCAATGTATGGCAAGCGCACTTTGGCCGCGTATCTACAACGGCCCCGGCACGAGCTGTACGACCTGGAAGCCGACCCCGACGAGGTGCTGAACTTAGCGGATCGTCCCGAACACGCGGCGCGTCTGGCCGAGCTGCAACAGCAGGTCCGCAAGTTTCAAGATCGCACCGACGATCCTTGGCTGATCAAATACAGCCACGAGTAGCACGATCCCTTGCAAGTCGGCAAACTCGCTTGACAACCTACTGGTCATCTAGTACGTTACGGCCAGTGATGTGTTTTCAGTCTGGCAGACGTTTCCACATTTCATCCGGCAACCCATGTCCGAACTTGTCCCCACGCTACGTGAATTGCAAGCCCTCAAGGTGCTCTGGGAGCAGCGGCAAGCGACCGTCCGCGAGCTGTGGAAGATCATGAGCACCGTCAAAGGCGACATGATCTCCGCCGACGGCGACATGAACACCGCCGACGGCGATCTGGCCTATACCACCGTGTTGAGTCTGATGCAGGTCATGGAACAGAAGGGCCTGGTCGCCCATCGGGTCGAGGGCAAAGCTTACGTCTACTTCGCCAAGGTCGAGCGTCAAAGTGTTTTTCAGCGGCTGGCGGGCGGCTTTTTAGATCGCGTGTTCGACGGCGCCGTGGACGAATACTTGGTCCATGCCCTGAGTTCGCGCCGACCCAGCGCTGCCGAACTCGACCGTCTCGAACAACTGATTGCCGACGCCAAAAAACGTCCGCGCGGTAAACGAAAATGAGACACCGATCACGTAGTTAGTAATCGCATAATTTGATTTGCGTCGATTTGCGGCCAATCCTCCTGATGACTGGTTGATCTAGCTGCAGCGATGACTTTTAGGGGTCAGCACCATGTTCGATCTAGCAATGCTTGCCGGTTCGCGAGATTTTCTTGCCGCTTGGCTGGTCGATTATCTCGCCGCGGCCACGCTGCTGTTATTCGTGGCAATCGCAGTCGGCTTGGTCATTCGACAGCCCGTGCAGCGCATCGCCATTGCTTGGGCCGCACTGGTCGGCCTGGCCGTGTTGGCAATTTTGTGCGCGATGCCCAACCGCCCGCGCGTGGCACTGTTGCCGCCGCAAGCAAGTTCGCAAATGTTCGCGATACCAGAGCAGCAAGACATTTCGACCCAATCGCAAGCGACCGCTGCGACCGGCACGCCTGCCGCGCTGGCCACCGCACCCGCGTTCGATGCCCGACCGATGCCGAGCCGTTTGCCGTCCGATGCAGTACCGTCGAACACCGTCGCGCCGGAGCAATTCAAGCAAGCTGCGACCGTCGTCGATCGACGATCTAGTCAGAACGACGAATCAACGCCAGCACCCACAGGCCCCGCTGCCGCTGCGCAGACTCCCGCCGTTGTCACTTCGCGCGACTACCATGCCTGGTTGGTCGGGAATGCTTGGCTGGTCGGGCCGTTCATTGCCGGCTCGGCGCTGAGCATTCTCTGGCTGGCGGTGGGCGCGTTTCGCACGCGGCAAATACTGCGCGCCGCCGAAGCGGTTCCGCAATTCGCCGTCGATGAACTAAAAAGTATCGTCGGGCACAATGCACGCGTTCCCGCGCTCTTGTTAAGCCGGCGAATCGATGTGCCTGCCGCCTGGGGCCTGCGCCGGCCAGCCATTCTTTTGCCGGTCGCCGCGGTCGCCGAGCCGGCGCGTTCTAGCCTGCGGATGCTGCTCGCCCATGAATGGGCCCACATTCGCCGCGGCGACTTGTGGCTGTTGGCGCTTTCTCGCGGGCTGCTGATCGTGCTGTTTGCCCATCCGCTATTTTGGCTGTTGCGGCGGAGGATCCGTATCGATCAAGAACTGATTGCCGATGCCCTGGCCGCCGAGCAGTGCGGGCGGCACGAGTACGCCGAAAAACTTGTCGCCTGGGCACGCGAGCAGCCGCCGCCGAAACTCAGCGGGCGGGGTCTGAGCGGCGCGTTGGGAATTTGGGAACGACCGAGTCAACTTACCCGGAGAATCGCCATGCTATTGAACGAACGAATGCGATTGCGGACCGAGGCGACGCGCGGCTGTCGCATTACAACGGCGCTCGCGACGACCGTACTGGCCATCGCCGCATCGTTGGTGACATTTCGTGCGCTGCCGGAGGCAACCGCCGCCCCGGAAGTCACCGCGGCACAGGGGGCTACCGCCGTACCGGTAACTGACGCTACGACCCCGGTCGACAAGCGTTCTAACGACATAAATGAAACCGCGAAAAACGACAGCGATAAAAACAACACGGTTAAGCGACCTACAAAAAACGATGCCAAGGCATTGCCTGATAAAATCACGATCAGCGGCGTCTGCCTGGACGAAAACAAAAAGCCGCTGGCGGATGTTACCGTGCGATTGTTTCGGGTGCATCAGATGCAGGCTAAAACACGAAGCATCGGCATGGTTCCGACCGCGTTTCTCACCGACGAGCAAATCGCCGGCGGACAAAACGAATTGGGCCAAGTTCAATCCGACGCACAGGGCCGATTCCGTTTCGAAGATGTAAACACCGAAAAACCAAATGCCAAGATATACCAGCATTTCGTTATCGTCGGACAGAAAAAAGACAGAGCCGCTGGTGTCCAACCATTTTATCCGTATTCTGGTTACGCAAATCAGAGAGAATCTTTGACGTTGCAACTGCCAGCGGCCGGTGCCTTGCGAGGACGTGTCGTCAATTTGGCCGGAGAACCGGTAAAAGGTGCGATGGTCACCTGCGAAACTCAACTAGCGAAGCCGGTGGTTGGCATTCGCACCGCCGTGACCGACGCCGACGGACGTTACCAAATCGACGATCTGAGACCGTTCGAACCTTCCAAGCAGCAAACGCCCCCAGACGCAGGTGGTGGATTCTATGCGACATTTGGTGGATATGCGCCATCTACCGGATTTGTTCGTCATCCCGACTACGCCCGACAGCCGTTTCAATATTCGAAAGTCCCCGGCACTATCGACATCACGCTGCAACCTCCGGCAATCGTAAAGGGCAAGTTATCGGGCAAAGACGGCCTGCCGGTTGCAGATAGCGAGATTGTGTTTCTTGCCGGCATGAATATCGAAGCGGTGGTTCCGGTCGACGAACAAGGCCGCTATTCCATTTTCACTTTGCCGCCGGGTAAGTACCACGTTCACGCCTATGCGAAAGACCTGCCCACCGTCGCGCAAGATATCGTACTAAAGTCGGGCCAGAACGTTTTCGATGTCGAGCTCAGCAAAGGGGGCACCATTCGAGGCCGCGTCATCGACACCGCCACCGGCAAACCGCCGGTTCTTTCGGAAGAAGAACGGATGTCGATCAGCACCTCGATAGACGATCGCACTCATTACGCAGGAATGCCGCATGCGATAATCCAGAGGGACGGCACGTTTTCGCTGCAAATTCCCTCCGGCCGCGCGCACTATCTGGGCATGTACTACGGCCCTAAGTGGCGGGGTGTCAACACCGATAAACTGTTTCGCAAAGGTTTCGCAGTCGCCGACGGCGAACAGCTCACCATCGATATCAAGGTCAAGCAGCGCACGCCCGAGGACGACCAACCGCCGCAACCGCTCTCGCCCGTCGAGGCGGTCAATGTCGCCGAGCAAGCGGCGGTAGCGGCCATCAAGCAGCTTGGCGGATGGGTCAAAACCGATAAGATCGACGGGCAAGTTCGCGTCG
>JAYTAU010000224.1:0-11246 GCA_043737375.1 Planctomycetia bacterium | reverse complement strand
CCATCGCTGCCCCGCTTCCAAGTAAGTTGTCCGCGGCCTTCGCCGGCGAGTTGCAGCTTGCCGAAATCAACGAACTGCCCCAACTCGGCAACCAGCCGGTTCAGATCAAACACCATATCGGCCGATAGTTCGTCGAGCGTTCCACGTCCGGAGAGCTGGAGAAAGTTCGATTCGCAGGAAATCTTTTCGACGATCGGCCCGGCGGTTGTCTGCCGTGCAACGAAACCAAGCGTGACCGGGTTGTCCCATCGAATCGGCCGGCCGGCATTCGTGCCAGTCAACTTGCTAGCCTCTAAACGTGCTTGCCAGAGTTGCTGTCGATCGACGTTTTGGCTGAGCACGGATAGTTGCACTTGGCCCGAGGTGATTTCCGTTCCGGCCTGCAAGCGCAGCGTACCCGGCAACATCCGCGCGAGCTGCGCCAGATCGATCTGTCCTTCGACGGTGAACGTTTCGCTCAATAATGCTTCGAGCGACGCGCGATCGAATTTGTCAGGCCAGCGCAGAGTACCCGTGACCGCGAGATTTCCCGCATCGCAGGTCAGCCCGAGTTGCTTGAGATTTAATCCTTCGGCCGATTGTTCGATGTCGCAAGGGATTTGCAGTTTTTGCAGTCGCAGTATGTCGCTGCCGAACGGCCCGCCGGTGACTGCGAGATTGCTGACGGTTGCTTCGCCGCGATACGCTTGCGATTTAGCTTCTGCCGATGTTGGTGCTGACGTGATATTCGCCGTCAAAAGCCCGGCAATTTGCAGGTCGGGATACCAACGGGCGGCAACCCAGCGGAACATATCGAGCGGCAGTTGCTCGGTTTTGAGTTCGAATGTAGGAGGTGTCTCCGACACCGATCCCGTCGCTTGGCTAATCGCGAACGAAGCAGGCGTTGTCGTTGCCGCGCGTGCTCCTACCGACGTAACGCTAACGACTTTTCCGCTGGCCGAATAACTCACCGGCGCGCCTTGCGACGGCAGGAACGTGAGTTGGCTTTGCAGATCGCTGACGGCCCATTGCTGTTTTGTGACGGTGTCGTGCAGTGTCGCCGTACCATCGACCAGTTCGATGCCCATCGTCAATCCGCTGCCCGACGACGGTGCGTTCCACCAGGGCAGAATCACATCCTCGGCATTGCTGCCGTCGGCTCGCGCGAGAAGGATTACGTTGGGCTGTTCAATCCGCAAATTGCCGGGGCTGCCGGTATCGGCCAGAATCTGCCCCAGCGATTTTTCGCTCTCGATACTGACGATGCTCAGCACCAGTTCGCCCTGTTCGTTGCGCAGCTCAACTCCTTCGTAACGCACGGCCGACAGCCAGCCGAGCGACGCACTCTGCGAAGTGATGGTGCCGTTGATGCCCGCGAAAATCGTCATCAGCGGCATGTTGCGCAGTGTCGTGTGTGCGATGATCATCGGCGCTACGCCGATTAGTAGCGCCACGACGGCAAGCACGACAACGATCGCGCGTAGGTAACGCCGCTTGGCGCCAGTGGCGCCCGAGCCATATGGGTGTGTGCCACTGGCTCCGCCAGTGCTTTCGCTGCGTGTTCGTTTGCTCGAGACCGTGGCCATACGAAATGCTCCACAACGCGAATGCCGGATCAGAAAATAGCGGCGGATTGTACTGACAAGGGCCGCTTTGCCGCTAGATGACTTGTGCGGTTTGGCACGACGCCTATAAGCTCGCAGCGCCGACAATTGCACCTATGTTGTCGCTGGTGTTCTTCGTGCTTTCGCCCTTTCGTTCTTTCGCGATCTTTTCCCATCGTTCATCTATCGCGAAATGGCGAAATTACCCGCAGTGATGATCGTCCAGATCCGATCACGGCTTCGATTCCTCGACATGCTTGCATTATTCTCGTTCCCACGCTCTGCGTGGGAACGAGTTGGAATGAATTACTCGCTCCGTGTTGTTACACTAAACCCATGCAATACCCTCAGTTTTTTCGCATTCGTCAAACATTCGAGCGGCCGCGCGTCGCCGACATCCCCGCCACGGTCGCCGCCGAGCTAGCACGTCTTGATCTGGGGCGTAAAATCCTGCCTGGGCAAACGGTCGCCGTAACGGCCGGCAGTCGCGGCATCATCAACATCGCCGTGATTCTGCGCAGCGTCGTCGAACACCTGAAGCAACTTGGCGCGCAGCCGTTTTTGGTTCCCGCAATGGGCAGTCACGGCGGCGGCACCGTGGCCGGTCAACTCGATGTGCTAGCGAGTTACGGCGTCACCGAAGCATTCTGCGGCTGCCCGATTCGCGCTAGCATGGAGACCGTCGTCGTTTGTCAAACGGCCGAAGGTTTTCCGGTGCATTTCGACAAGCACGCTCGGGCCGCCGATCACGTGCTGGTCTGCGGTCGCATCAAGCCGCATACCGAATTCACCGGCGACATTCAAAGCGGTCTGATGAAGATGATGCTGATCGGCCTGGGTAAGCACGCAGGCGCGAAAATCTATCATCGTGCGATTCACGATTACAGCTTTGCCCAGATCGTACGCAGCGTGGCCGATCGTGTGCTGCGCGATTGCCGGATCGTCGCCGGCTTGGGCATTGTCGAAAACGGTTACGACGAAACCGCACAGATCACGGCCGTGCTGCCCGAGGAATTCGAAGCCCGCGAGAAGGAACTGCTGCAACTGGCGATTCGTTGGCTGCCGCGATTGCCGTTCAACAAGGTCGATCTGTTGATCGTCGACGAGATCGGCAAAAACATCAGCGGCACCGGCATGGATACCAACATCATCGGCCGCAAACATCACGATCACGAGGCGCTGGCAGATGAATGGCCCAAGGTGCGACGGATCGCCGTGCGTTCGCTCACTGAAGTGACGCATGGCAACGCCGCGGGTATCGGCATCGCCGAGTTTTGCAAATCGAGCGTCCTGCGCGGAATGGACAAGCACAAGACCTGGACCAACGCCCTGACCAGTGGTCATATGTCGTGCGTGATGGCGCCGCTGGATTATGAAACCGATCGCGAAATTTTGGACGCCGCGCTGCCGACGATCGGGCTGACCGAACCGCCCGATGCCAAAATTTTGTGGATCAAGAACACGTTGGAATTGACCGAGGTGGAATGTTCGGCGGCGTATTTCAGTGAAGCCCGCGAGCGAGATGAGATCGAAGTCATCTCGCCGCTGCGCGACTTGCCGCTAGATGCCGCGGGTAATCTGCCGATATTTACGTAGCACGGAATTTATTCCAATATCGTAGGACGGAATTTATTCCGTCTTCATTTGAAAGCCACAGAGGTCACAGAGACCACAGAGTAAGAGACGAGGGAAAGATGGATTGGCCGCGAATAAACGCAAATGAACGCGAATCAAGGGAGAACAAGCCCACTCATTGCAATGGGTGGGCTTGGGTTAGCCGCCACATCGGTTAAAATGCGCCGCTCGCTCCTCGCTGCTCATCCCTCGCCCCCCGTCCGCGATGAAAACCGAACCCGCCAACTTTGCCGGACTACGCGTTGCTGCGTTCGAGAGCCGCCGCGCCGACGAACTGGCGAATCTGATCACCAAGCACGCCGGCATTGCCTCGGTCAGCCCTTCGATGCGTGAAGTCGCCGACGCCAAGAACCCGGCGGCCGTCGACTTTGCCAATCGCGTCATCACCGGCCAGATCGATGTCGTCGTCTTTACCACCGGCGGCGGCGTGCGAAACCTGATCGCGCAAGTCGAACGCCATGTCGATCGTACGCGATTCATCGAAACCCTGTCCGATGTCGTGACCATCGCACGCGGCCCGAAACCAACCCTGGCTCTCAAAGAACTAAGCATCACGCCGACGCATCGCACGGCCGAACCGCACACTTGGCGAGAAATCTTAGCGTTGATCGACGGCGGCGTTCCCATTCTCAACAGCAACGTCGGCTTGCAAGAGTACGGCGAACCAAACACCAGTCTGATTGCCGGCCTCGAAGCGCGCGGCGCCCGCGTTCACAACTTGCATGTGTACCGTTGGGAACTGCCCGAAGACACCGCAGCGCTGGCCGCCAATGTGCGCGCGATTGCCGATGGGCGGCGCGATGTTGTTTTATTCACATCGAGCCATCAGATCGTCAATCTGTTATTCGTCGCTGAGCAATTGAATATGCTCGAAGAACTAAAACGCGGGCTTACCTCGGCGGTCGTCGTATCGGTCGGCCCCGACACTAGCAACACACTCGGCGCGCATGGCATCGCCGTCGATCTGCAATCGCCGCGCCCGCAGATGGGCCAACTGGTGGCTGCCGCCGCGGCCCTGTCCAACGATTTACTTTCCAGTAAACGACGCATTCACTCCATCCTTCAGGCGGTACCCATGTTGGCGGCGACTCCACGCGTTGCGACCGAATACGACAACAGCCTGTTCATGCGCGCGGTGCGTCGCGAACCGACCGAACGCACGCCGATCTGGCTGATGCGTCAGGCGGGCCGGTACCTGCCCGAGTACCGCGCGATCCGCGAGAAGACGACTTTCTTGGAGCTATGCAAAAACCCGGCGCTGTGTGCCGAGGTGATGATTACGACCGTTAACCGGCTGGAAGTCGACGCCGCGATCATCTTCGCCGACCTGCTGCCGATACTGGAACCGATGGGCCTGGAGCTTGAGTTCACCGCCGGTGAGGGGCCGGTGATTCATAACCCGGTGCGGTCGGTCGGCGACGTCGATCGTGTGCTCGAACTCGAAGACGTCAACCGATTGGACTTCGTTTACGAAACGGTGAAGCTGACTCGCGCGGGTCTACCGGCCGGCATTCCCGTGTTGGGCTTTGCCGGCGCGCCGTTCACGCTGGCCAGCTACGCGATCGAAGGGGGCAGCAGTCGTAACTATGCGCATACCAAGTCGCTGATGTACCGCGATCCGATTGCGTGGGATGCGCTGTTGGGCCGGCTATCGCGGGCCGTCACCAAGTATCTCAACGCGCAGATCGCCGCCGGCGCGCAGTGCGTGCAGTTATTCGACAGTTGGGTGGGTTGCTTGAGTCCGGCCGATTATCGCCGCTACGTGTTGCCGCATATGCAGGCGATCTTGCGCGGCATCACGCCGGGCGTGCCTGTCATCAACTTTGCGACCGGCAACCCGGCGCTATTGCCGCTGTTGAGCGAAGCCGGGGGTGCCGTGATCGGCATCGACTGGCGTGTGGAACTGGCTGATGCGTGGAAAACGGTCGGCTACGACAAAGCGGTGCAAGGCAATCTCGACCCGTTGATTTTGCTGGCCGATCGCCGCGAGATTCGCAAAGCGGCGCTGCGGCTGTTGGAACAAGCCGGCGGCCGGCCAGGACATATTTTTAACCTGGGTCACGGCGTATTGCCGCAAACTCCGGTCGAGAATGTGATTGAACTGATCGAAACGGTCAAAGCAGCTACGCGGTAATAAAAGGCAGTTGCACCACCGAGTCACAGAGAACACCGAGAAGCAAAGGAGGTGGATGAATGGACGAGCACGATCCGTTGACTCAGGCGGTAATAGGTGCGGCAATCGAGGTCCATCGCCTAATGGGACCAGGGCTGCTTGAATCGGTGTATCAGAAATGCTTAGTTCATGAATTGAGCCTGCTCAAGATCGATTGCCAGCCAAGGTGTCGTTTGCCAATCGTTTATAAGGGTGAGTCCATCACGGAAGATGATTTGGTCATGGACATCTATTTTCCTGGCCGACTTGTCGTCGAACTCAAGGCCGTGGAAAAACTGATTCCAATTCACGAAGCCCAATTGTTGACTTACCTTCGGCTGTCGAATACGCACACCGGATTGCTGATAAATTTCAATGTCCGGCTTCTCAAAGACGGTTTGAAGCGGATGTCTCTCTAGCTCTATCTTCCGTTACCTCGGTGTCCTCGGTGACTCGGTGGTTCGTCCACCCAGTCCGGTTTCGCCGATCGTGCCACGCACACCGCGCCGGAATAAGTTTCTGTAACAATCGACGCCGATTTCCGATCTACAAGGTACGGCGACTCCGATCGACGGAAGGGAATCTTGGAGCCATTGCAGACAACTGCCATTGCTCCCGTCGAAGCCTGTTTTCGATTCGCATGGCAAGGGCAATCGAATCAACCGGCAACGCAAGGTGTCCTTTGCGGCGGAAGAGAGCGGCCCCAATCGTCTCCTTGCACGTTGCGAATCACCCATGCTTGCAGCGATCCTGTCGAACAAAGTCTCGTGGTCCGAAATCGGCGGCGACTACTGGCAACAGTCGCGCCGCCCCTTGGCGAGTTTAGCGTTTGTAGCGCCCTTGCTACTGGTCTATGAGTTGGGCGTACTGCTGCTCGGACCCCTGGCCATGCGTAACGGAGCCGATGTCTGGCTGCGACAATTGCTCGACGTACTCGGCTTCAGCCAATACTTTCTGTTGCCGCTGTTCACCGTCGGGCTGCTCTGCGGCTGGCATCATCTTACACGGCAATCGTGGCGCATCGAGCCGGGGCTGTTGTATTCCATGCTGGCCGAGAGTGCCTCGCTGGCGATCGTGCTGATGATCATCGCCCGAATGCAAAGTTCGTTTTTATCGTTGTTCGTGGCAAGCTCGTCGCAAACCGCCATTCGCGCTTCGATCTGGGGCAACGGCGTCAGTTGGTTGGGCGAAATGGTGGGCTATGTCGGCGCGGGCGTGTACGAAGAACTTTTGTTCCGGCTGATGCTGCTGCCGTTTGTCGCCTGGCTGTTGAAAAGTTGCGGCCTGACCTGGGGCAACTCGCTGCTACTGGCCGTGCTGATTAGCAGCGTACTCTTTTCGGCCGCACACCATATCGGGTCGGAAGGCGAGCCGATCGTCTTACGGAACTTCTGCTTTCGTATGATTGCCGGCGTGTTCTTCGCAACGCTGTTCGTATACCGCGGGTTTGGCATCGCCGCCGGGTCGCACGCGCTGTACGACATTCTGGTCTCGTCGATTTACTGATTTTGGACCACCGAGCCGCGAAGAAGATTCACCACAGAGGCACGGAGACACTGAGTAGGGAAAGAAGGGTTTGAATCGTGCTTTCAACCGTGTTCTTGTAAAGCCGCGACCATCGGTCGCGATTGATGTCAGTCCGACGCTGACGATTGAAGCGAATTGTCGCAATCCATAGTCATCTTTCTCCCATCTCCGTGTCCTCTGTGTTCGCTGTGTTTATTTCTTTCGAACCGCCAGCGGAAGCCGGCAACTCGTACGATCACCAACGACACGGCTAACGAAATGACCATTGGCATCAACACGTCTCGGCAATCGTACCAGAGCGGATGATTTCCAGGCCCGCTCATCATCGCCGGGACGCAACTGAGACCGACGGACACTGCGGTGACCTTCAGCCATGACAGTCGGTTCGGCAGCACAGCCAACAGCAACAGCGAGTCGACCGCGACGAACAGTAAGATCGCTTGCAACATCG
Organism: Planctomycetia bacterium; assembly: GCA_043737375.1. Lineage (GTDB taxonomy): Bacteria > Planctomycetota > Planctomycetia > Pirellulales > JALHPA01 > JAWXCH01. Next base: position 3,898 of record JAYTAU010000224.1, on the reverse strand, counting down.
TGGCCAGCGTGTCGGGGTCGCGCGGCAACTGCGCCGGCACAAATCGCCAGAGCATCAATGCCAGAGCAATCGCCGCAGTCAGATCGAACAGCCAGGTCAGAGAGAACTGGCTAGCGGACCGCTTCGATAGTCGTGGTTCGCGCTCGATCGTGAAACGCTCGGGCGATTCCTCCGCTCGCGGCATCTCCCTCACCGCTCGTTCCTCGCTGCCTCTCCCCGAGGGAGAGGGAAAGATCGGCGCATCATAGCGCATCAAATGTAGCCCGCACGTCGCGCGTAATAGCATTAGACCCGCAGCGACCACGGCCGTCTTGGCCGCCACGACCAGCACCAAGGCATCGAACAACCGCATCGAGTCGCGCGGCCCCCAAAGCTGCAACCGATCGCCGACAGCCGTCAGCACGACTAGTGCCCCGATCAATAGCGGCAGCCGCAGCACCAGATACGCCCGCCCATACACGGCCCACAAGGTCAACAGCGTGGTCTGGCCGATGAGCAACGCCAACAGTGCCCCGGGAAATTCTGTTCGCGGCTCCGGGTACGACGCCCAGACCGCCAAATCCAGCGACACACTAGCCGCCGCAAGCAAAATCAGAAGTAGGTTGGCGCGCCACATACCTGTATTGTACGTAGCGAGCCGGGCGATTGCTCGATGTAGGTCAGGCTTAGCCTGACAGTACTTTCCCCTCGTTCCCACGCTCCGCGTGGGAACGCGTGTCGTGGACGCTCCGCGTCCTATAATTGCAATCGAATCCGTGTTCCAGCTCAATGCCGCGGAGCGGCAATGCAAACCGTTCCCACGGAGACCGTGGGAACGAGTGCGAAGTCCCTCCTACGTTGAGAACGAATCGCGACGCCTTCAATCGAACGGCTGCTGAACCTGCGCTTTCGGTGCTAAATCTTGCAACCGATACAGTCGATACCCGATGCTCCGATACGCACCAAAAATCAAACAGGTCACGCCGAGAATTCCCAGGAAACAGAATAGCGGTTCAAGCGTCAGCACGAACCCCAGCAACGTCAACAACCCAGCCGGCAGCAGCCAGCGCAAACCGATCCGCGATCCGAACATCGCCCAAATCGTGGCGAGCAAAATAGCGTCGAAGATGCCAATCGGAATCAAATAATAAACCATGTAAATGAGCATTCGTTGATCAAATTCAACACCCCGCGCGACAAGGGCCACTATCGCCGCCGCAGTCGTCCAGTTGAACAATTGCAATAGCGAGAACTGCATTGCCGACGATGCCGCCGTTTCGGAGCCATCCTCGCTGAGCTCGAACGGCGTCATTATTTCGGCTGGTGCGATTGCCTCGTTGGTCGTTAATGACCGATCTGACGCGATCGAAGCATTTAATGCGGTCGGTGGCGCGAACGTTGACAAAGTCACCGGATGTGTCTCGACCGGCTTGGTAACAGTTTCGACTGCTGCCGGTTTGTCGCAGGGCGACGTAAAGGCGGTTCTCGCCAAGGCCAACGAAGCGATCGGCACCTGCATCAACGGGTCGTGGCGGGGCGTACTCACTAACGACCCATCCCAATCCGGTCCGACAAGGCGAACGATTCCCAAGCGAAAACCGAAAAACTTTAGCACCGACAGCGGTGCAGCCGTGGCGAATATCGCCAGCGCGAAACCGCTAATGATTTGAAATAAGGGGTCGCCACGCAGCCGATGCTGGATATCAGTAAAAATGATTACTGTCGTGAACACGCATACGGAAACAATCACTAGCACCACGGCCAGACGTGCCGACAGCGGCCAGTTGCCCAGGGCCAGCCAGGTCACCAGCCAAGCAACTTGAGCCATCATCAGGCATGCAAAAACAACTTGCAGCGGGCCAAAATTTAGTTTCGCCTGTAAGAACAGGGCGTCAATCAAAAAACAACCGGCCAACAGAGCAGCAGTGAAAAGACCTGCGCGGCTACGTGCTTCGGCAAAGTCGCCTGCCGTCGAATATTGGACGATGCTATCCCTGCGCGGGCGCTCGTCGCCCGGGAAGTTCGTGCATTCGTCTTCCAAGGAATGATATTCTGGGACTAGCTTCATAACGCAAACCAATGCTGCACGCGGAGCGAAACGTGTGGATGAATTGCCGCCTATTGTAGCAACCGGCGAGTTGCAACATGCCATAACAAGTGAGAAGATGACGGCCTGCGGAACGTGAAGATTGAGCAGCGCGGATTGAGGAAGAACGTCTTTCACTCCGCACTTCCAGCTTCCCACTCCGCACTTCCCTGACCCCCGTCCCCTGATCCCTAGCCCCTTCGCTTCGTGTCCAGCCTGCAAGAAATTACGTTCCTGTTCGGTCAGCCGGTCGCCGGCAATCCGGCCCAATATTTGTTCGAAAAAGCCTTTGCCGCCGCGGGCCTCGACTGGCGCTATCTCACGCTCGAAGTAGCCCCCGAGCGTTTGGGCGATGCGATTCGCGGCGCGCGTGCCATGAACTTTCGCGGCGGCAACATCACCACGCCGCACAAGCTCGCGGTCATCGAACATCTTGATGGATTGTCCGAAGCGGCCAAGCTCATGCAGGCGGTTAACTGCATCACGAACCGCGACGGTCGTTTGATTGGCGACAATACCGACGGCAAGGGTTTCCTCGAATCGCTACGATCGGTGCTCGATCCGTCCGGCAAGCGCGTGGTAGTACTGGGCGCGGGGGGCACTGCCCGCGCGATCGCCGTCGAACTGGCCCTGGCATGGGTGGCCGACATCACGATCGTCAATCGGTCGGTCGAGCATGGTCAGGCCCTGGCCACGCTGATCGGGGAAAAGCTGCCCGTGCCGCAACAAATTTCGGCACAGTATGTCGAATGGATTAAGGATTACGAAGTGCCCGTCGGCACCGATGTGCTGATCAACGCCACGCCGATCGGGCAGTACGACCCCGAGGCGCGCGTGCCTGTCAAGCTCGACTCGCTGCGTCCGCCGCTGGTCGTGGCCGATGTGGTATTCAGCCCGGCCGACACGCGACTGTTGCGCGAGGCGAAATCGCGCGGCTGCACCATCGTCGATGGGCTGGGCATGCTGGTCAATCAGGCCGTGACCGACTTTCGGTTGTGGACGGGCATCACACCCGACGCTGCGCTGATGCGCGAGGCGCTCGAAGAGTTTGTCAGCATGTGAATGAAGGATGGACGAGGGTGAGTGGCGAGTATCGAGAGATGAGCAGTGAGCGGCGAGCCAACGAAATAAGGCTCTTCCCTCCACCCATCACGTTCCACCCACTTCCTGCTGACTAATGCAATGAAACGCGCCGCGACCCAGCACCAAATCGATCGCCCGCAGACCGATCAGCTCGCGACCGGGAAATAACGCCCTGAGAATCTCTAGCGCCCTCGCGTCGGTCGGGTCGTCGAACAGCGGCACAATCACCGCGCCGTTGGCGATATAAAAATTGCAGTAGCTCGCCGGCAGCCGCTGGCCGTTCCCGAATTTGGCCGCGGGCATCGGCAACGCGACAACTTCGAGCGGGCGGCCGTCTTGATCGCGCATCGATTTTAATCGTGCGAAGTTCTCGCGCAGCGACTCGTAATTGTCATCCTGGCTGTCCTGTTCGACGGGGGCGACCACCGTCGTGGCGTTGACAAAGCGGGCCAGCTCGTCGATGTGACCGTCGGTATCGTCGCCGACGATGCCGCGGCCGAGCCACAACACTTGCGAGACATTGAGATACTCACACAGGTAACGCTCGATGTCGGCCTTCGATAGACCCGGGTTGCGATTGGGGTTCAACAGACATTCTTCGGTCGTCAGCACGGTGCCGCGACCGTTCACGTCAATCGCACCCCCTTCCATGATGATGCCGGGCGTAAAGATTTTTCGCGATTGCAAGCGGCCGATCGCTGCGGGCACCGCGTTATCCAATTCGAACAACGGGTACTTGCGGCCCCAGGC
>JAYTAU010000223.1:0-4626 GCA_043737375.1 Planctomycetia bacterium | reverse complement strand
ATCGAAGTGCTGGTTAACGCCAATCCGACGACGAAAATCGCATATCGAGATACCGTGGTCACTGCAAATCGCGAGGCCGGTTCCATCGGCAAACGTTGCAACACGGCGATTTCGAGCAGACCAGGGATATTGCGGCCGGCAATGATTGTCATCACAAGTACCAGCAGCGCAAAAGCGCCATCCGCCAAAGTAACCGGAACGTTGCGCTCGGAATCTTGCCACAGTGTGACTTGATTTAATATGCCCAACGCAGGCAACACGTCGATCCAAATCAAACCCGCACCGACGAACAATCCCAATAACACAAAACTGCGTAGCAATCGCTGCGTCTGTACGCCGATCGCCCCCAGGTCCAACCCCGGGTGCAACAACAGCACCGGACCAGTGTCGGTTTGTACGGCAACTTCGCCCGTATCGCCATTGGGTTGAATGGAATCGGCGCGCGATTCGAGCCGGCGATGGGCGACACGCAACCAGCGCACCAAAAGCGCATGGCCAAACGCCACACCCAGGACCAACCATAACGTGGATTGCAACCGCAACGTCAGCCTTAGCGAGGTGTAGTAGTAGCCGCTCACGGCCAGCGCGGCCAACATCAATGGTGCGCCGACGGCCGTCAGATGCCAAACCACGCTCATTCTGGACCAAATGTTTCCGCGTGTTTCCGGAGTGACTTGCGATAACACCTCGCGCATCGGTTTGAACGTCAACTGCACGAACGCCGACAAGGTGAGTAGCGTGAGTACGAAGCCCGCGCGGCCGAGTGAATCTTTCCAGGCCTCGTTCGCTTGTTCCTGAATCATCGAAGTCAACAACACCAGCGGCAGTCCGACCAGCATCAGCCAACGCAGCCTTTTGCGCAACGCGGCCAACGCTCCGGTCGGCCAGCCGAAATGGGCTTCGGCCAAACCACAGGGCCGAAAGGTTTGCCGCAACAACTCCAGCGGCAAATAAATCCCCGCTACCACGTTTAATCCGGCTGAAAGTGCGTACGTAAATTCATGTTCCGCTGCGCCCAGCTCCCGCGAAATCGCATAGATCATTAACGGCCAAGCCGTGGCCAACAGAATCGTTGCCAGAATCGCTTTGGTCGTGGGCATAAACAACGGCGTATGACTTCGCGCGGCCTGCTTTCCATAACGACCAATCGTCGCGCGCAGCCGCGATTGCACCAGCACCAACGTAACGATAATCACCAGCACCAGCCCTGCGAGCAGCGGCGAATCGTTGATCTGCGCCGCCAGGGTTGTGGCCGCGACAGACCAGTTATCCGGTCGGGCAAGCCATAGCATTGCCTCACCGGCTCGACCGAGGTCAGCCCGGCCGAACGGTGCGGCGCTACGAATCCACAGCACGCGTTGATCGATATAGGCCCCCAAAGTTTCAGTTTCTGCAATCAGCTCTTGTTCGGTCGAATCCAAATCGACCAGCTTTTTGAAGTATGCGTCGTAATCGGTGATCAAGGCATCGAGATAGTCGCGTTCGGTTTGCACGAACGTACGTAAATCGTCGTCGGCCACGGGGCATTGCGCCGGCAACGCGGCGCGCGCAATCTTTACGCGCTGGTCGATATCGGACAACGCGCTGCGTCGATCCTCAAGATCAAACACCAACAGTTGCACCCGCGCTATCTCGTGTTGCCGAAACTGCATCTCTTGTCGGTACGGTCGCAAATCGGGCAACTCGGCACGTTGCTTTCGCAGCAACTGTCCGACCGCGTTGGTCAGTCCCGCGGCTTTGACCTTTTCCAACACACGTTTGTGATCGTCGTGCACGCGAATCAAACACTTGGACAAGTTCTGCGATTCAAGTACCACCGCTTCGATTCGCTCTGCCAACGACTTGCGTTGCTCGGCCAGCAATTGATTCTCTTCGGCCATGCGACGTACCGCGGGCTCGGCTTCGGCGGCAGCCCAACGGGCTTCACCCGCTTGTTGCTCGGCCTCGGCTCGGCGGCGTTCGGCGACTCGCGAGCGAATGGCTTCGGTCGTTTGCAACGCCTGCCGCACCAATCGCCCGGCGTTGTCCCGTTCCATCGTCAATAGCGGGCCGCTGGTCGCGTCGTAACAAGCCAGTTCCTTTTTCAAGAGATCCAATTCGGCGGACAACGATTTGCGTTTGACACTTTGCGAAACGAACCACGCTTGCGCCAACGGCGTAGCGTCCTCGGCTTTTAATACGGCCGACTCGGCTTCCAGCTCTTCGAGTTTCTGGCCGGCCGTCGCGGCAGACTTCGATATTTCGATCCGGCGGGCATTGCGTCGTTTAGGCTCGCTCTCAGACTCAGCCAACAACTTGTGCGCGGCCGCCAGTTCGACTTCCGAAGTCGAGAGCAGTTGTTCCAGTTCGGCGGCTGTCAGTGCTGCCGACGGCGCGGGCACTGCGCAATCTCCCGCTGCGATCAATTCGCGAAGTTGTTCGCCGCGCCCAGGCGCGGCGGCAGTCGCAGACTCAAACTCAGCCGCTTTTGCGGCGCGCTCAACCGCCACGCGCAGATCGTCGATCGACTGTTTGGTGAGTTCGATTAATTTTGTCTTATGCGCCGGATCCAGATCTGCCACCGCCTCGAATTGCTTGAGTCGCGCCGTCAATAACTCTTTGGTCGGCTCGGTCGAGGTGTTTTCCGTAGGTGAGGAGGTTTGCGCCAAGGCAATCCACGAACTCAGGCATAGTAGCGCTGCTAGCAACGCTCGGGCACCAACAACGTAAGGTGTCTTTGACGACTTCATAACCGCTCCCATGACCGCACTGCTGACGGACTTTTGCGGCGGTACGATAGCAAAGCCTGCCGTCGGGGTCGAGGTCGGAAGCGCGGGGGCAAATGGCTATGCGTCGGGCACAAAAACCTGAATCTCGTCTCCCACCACGCGGACCTCGAAGCTGTCGATCTTGATCTTCGGGCTATCGCACCAAGTGCCGTCGCTGACGCGAAATCGCCAAGCATGCCAAGGACACGCCACAACGCCGTCGTGACATTCGCCCGCGCCGAGCGACGCCCCCATGTGCGGGCAGAGATCGTCGATGGCCGAGTATTTACCATCGGCAAAAAACACCGCGATCAGTCGCTCGCCCACCGCGACGGTGATTCCTTGATTCGGGGCGATGCTGCCGACACGGGCGACGGTGACGAATTCGGACATTGAGGGAAAATGGGGAGTGCGGAATGGGGAATTGTAGGAGGCGTCGCCGACGCCGATGAACTGTGAATCGACTGGAATACAAGCTCGAAGCGGAGAGCGAGTGCATTGCACCACTTTGAATCCATCGCTGACGCGCCGAACGTTGCTCGCAATTCTTCGGCGTCGGCGACGCCTCCTACAATGCCGCCGCCTACATCCCGCGCGTCTCTGTTTCACCCGCCACGATCATGCCATAATATCCGGCAATCCTCCGCCCGGCGATACGTACTCACTCTCAGCCTGCTCGTGCCATGCTCAACACAATCCTTAAAGACCAAATCATCGCCTCGATTCTGCCGCGCGTGATCACGCCCGCCCAATATCTCGGCGGCGAGCTGAACATGGTCCGAAAGGATCACCGCACCGTGCGCGGCAAGCTCTGCCTGGCATTTCCCGATACATACACGATCGGCATGAGCCATCACGGCTTGCAAGTCCTGTATTCACTGATGAACGCTCGCGAGGATTGGGCGTGCGAAAGGGCGTTCACCCCTTGGGTCGACATGGAGCAAGCCCTCCGCGACGCCGGCTTGCCCCTCTACAGCCTCGAAACGTTCACGCCGCTCTCGCAGTTCGATGTGCTCGGCTTCACCCTGCAATACGAAATCTGCACCAGCAATTTGCTGACCATGATCGACCTGGGGGGCATCCCGCTGCACAGCACGGCGCGCACGATGCACGATCCGCTAGTCATCGCCGGCGGGCCCTGCGCGCAAAACCCCGAGCCGCTCGCGCCGTTTATCGATGTCTTTGTGACCGGCGACGGCGAGCCCAGCTTGCCGCGACTCTGCGACGAGTGGCTGCGACTTAAGAATGACTGCATGGTCAACGGCGGCTTTGCAACAGGCGAAGCCGGTCAACGGCAGCGCGAAGCGATGCTGGCCAAACTCGCTGGCCGCTTGCCGTTTGCCTACGTGCCGCGCTTCTACGAGCCGGAGTATATGCCCGACGGCCGGCTGATCGCAATCAATCGCACGCGCAGCGACGTGCCCGAGACGATCGAGCCCTCGGTAATCGACGACTTCGAGGGCACTCCGCTGCCGACCCGGCCGATCGTGCCGTTTGTCGAATGCGTTCACGACCGCATCGCCATCGAGATCATGCGCGGCTGCCCCTGGCAATGCCGATTCTGCCAAAGCACGGTCATCAAACGCCCGCTACGTATCCGTGAGGTCGAAACCATCGTCGCCGCCGCGCTCGAGTCATATCACTCCACCGGCCACAACGAAATCTCGCTGCTCTCGCTCTCGACCAGCGATTACCCACACTTCGAGCAGCTCATGCGTCGCATGCATGAAGTCTTCACACCGCTGGGTGTCGCCATCTCGATCCCCAGCTTGCGTGTCAACGAGCAGCTTAAATCCGTCGCCACGATAATGAGCACCGAGCGTCACAGCGGGCTGACCCTCGCGCCCGAGGTCGCCCGCGACGACATGCGCGAGCAAAT
>JAYTAU010000222.1:0-11275 GCA_043737375.1 Planctomycetia bacterium | reverse complement strand
GATTTTGTCCAGGTCGTGAAACTCCTGACCCTTCTTGAATTTGTCGAAATTAAGCGTCAGCGCCGGTCGATCGTTGAGATCGCGAAAGCTCCCCGCTGCACCCTTGAGATGAATCCCGACATCGACATACGTGGTTTTGTCGCCTTCCTTGACGGTGCAGCGGACGTAATCGCGATTCTTCTCGCGAAGTTTTTTCAGCTCGGGCTCGGCGATCTCGATCTTCAAGCGAGGCACGATCCCTTGCTTGAAGAACTCGATACTTTTGTCGGGCTTGGGTTTTGGCTCGACCGGCGCGGGCTTAGCTTCGCCGGGAGACGCGGCCTGAGGCGGTGCGGCTTGCGCAAGCACGGTTTGTGAAAACACCGTCGAATTCGATCGGCTCTCATCGGTTGACTGATCCTCGGCCGGCGCTGTTCGCTCGCAACCGGTTAGCGCAACAAACGACAAGGCAATCATCAAACCCACCCATTGCAATCGGTGGGAAATGCGTGGCGAGCAAGTGTTGGCCGTGCTTCGCGTAGCAACGCCAAGATTTACATTGCGATCGATCAAGAACACGTTCGAATTAGACATGAGTTGAAGTGGGTGAGTTATCGGATCCGTAGGATGGAGTACGGTCTGCGAGCGTCTCGAAATTAAAATAGGAAACACGGGAAGTACAATTCGAGCATGTACTATTTTTCTTGCTCCGCTTAGCCCGTCCTACGATTGTCGGTGGAGCAACACTGGATTTCAACAGCTCGCGGCAAGCGATCCAAAGAATGCGGCCTTTACAATCGCAAGGCCGGCTGATGCTTGACGGAATAATTTGTCCCGATCGCGAAAAACTTATCGCTCGAAGCGCAATGCGGTTTACCGGGCGTGACAGATATTACAACTATGAATGACTATTTCGCGCGCAGTGTTGTTAAGCAACGGAGTACGACCGGCGGCATGGCATTGGGTGCAACACTGGTTGACGATAGCCAATTTGTTTTCGATCAAGTGCAAACCTGAGTCACGTGTCATCGGCACGAAAATCTGCAAATCGTCTTTCCGACAGGCAGGCGACAACGCCATTGTACTGATCAACTGTGCTTGCACACGCGATTCGGTCGAGGCATCGAACCCGCCCATCGAAGCGACGGCCACACTCGACCGCCGTTCGGACGCTGGTTGCGGAATGTTGATGGTACACCAGGCAGTGCCGATTACAATTCCCAAAACGATGGCCGCAGCAAACCGACTAGCCGACAAACTGGGACCGCCGAACGACTCACGGCTGATGCTCGTCCGTCGACGATTTGAGGGGGCAATGCGAGTTTCGATCGAGCCGCCGGCAGACCATTCAACGTGATCTCCGCGGTAGCCGGGCAAAGACTTCGCTCGTTCGGCGGCTATTGATTCGCTTTGCGTTGTGTTTCGGGTTTCGTCGAGCGGGCGAAGTGCTTCGGCCAGCCGCCGGCATTCCAAGCAATGCGCCAAGTGCAGCTCGACGGCGACATCGGTCACGTCGCCCGAAGGAAATGGACCGCGCGTCAAAATCGCAAACACTCGTTCGCAGTGCATGGCCGACCCAGTTTTGAAGTCTTGAAACCCGACCGGTAAGTCCTGGCAACACTCAGCGCAACTGAACGTGCCTGCTTGCAGTTCCGGTGAAATGTGTATTGCGCCGGAATGCCACAAAGGCATTCGCTAGGAATTCGTAAACACCTTCTTCAGTCCACCAGAAAATTATAACTACCCGTAGAAACCGTGTGAACGGAGATTCTGCAACATTTGCACCAATGGCAGAGTTTGCTGAGCGAACTGACGAGTGGCGGACAGAAATTCCCCAGCCCCCGCTTCGTCGTGGAACGGAAATTCATTTTGCCCCCCGCTTCGGCGGGGACGGAGCTATTCAAAGTCCTTTGCTCCCAAAAATTGTCGACTTGCCGTACAATCCCCGGCGAAGCCGGGGGCTGAATGACCCGCCAAATTATTGCAGTGCCCGGAAACTACATTACGGTGCCTACAGTATTGATGTTCACACGTGCGGGTGATCCGGGCCGGTGAGAGAGCGCCGGCGAAGCCGTCTGAGCAAACGAGAATGATGCTCAAGAAAAAATGGGGAGGGAACAGGACAGCTCGCCTATGACGCGCAGTGGCCGGTAGCCGACGCTTTGAGCGTCACGGAGGAAGCACACCCCGTTGCTGCCGACCTGCATACTGAAGCTGCCCTGTTCCTCACCCGAAATGCCAGGCAGCGAGTTGCGAGGGAATCGCAAAATTTCGCTGCATCGCAGTGTCGGCGGTCAAACTTCCTGTTTAACCCTGACACCTTATTCATCGTAATCCGATTGGTCGGATATGAGCGCGAAAGTCGGCTGGACCGGAAATTCTTGCGCGGATTGCGGCGGCGGACGCGCGTCGCAACGATTCTAATGTCTGTAGCAAGCAGATGATCGAGCTCGGGACACAAACCTGCAGAAAATGGAACAGGAGGAAACAGAGGGAACGGAGGTAAATGTGTGAACGCACAAGAGTAGGTGCAAACCTGAACGATCGGACTTCGCGCAGATTGGCCGACTCAGACCGAGACGACGACAGGGGCATTCATGCCCCCTTCTCTTCTTACTAGCTCCGCCATTCATGGCGGGGTTACCTGCCAGGAAGCAGTAAATTTCAGTCTCGTTTACGGGCCTTCCCCACGATGCGACTGCGTTTACGCGCTGGTTGACTGTGCTAAAGCCTGGCAAGCAAAGACCCGTAAACGGGCCTATTCAAGAGTCCTGTGGCCGCCAAACCCCGGCATAAATGCCGGGCCTAAAACTGAGGAAGGGGCATGAATGCCCCTCAGGCCGGCAGCCGCAGCGCTCGTTGAGAATCGAACGGGTAAAATTTTACCTACAAAGCTGACGCCCACACGAGACCAATTCAATCAAAACGACCATCGCTCTCTGTTACCTCTGTTCTCTCCTGTTCAATTTACTCGCGAGCGGAGGCTCACGTTTCGTCCACCCCGGCGGCGACGAACCGGTACCCGGTGCCGCGCAAACTTAAAAAGTGTCGAGGATGCGAAGGGTCGCGTTCGAAGTATTTGCGCAAATTCACAATGAAGTTGTCGACCGTGCGCGTCGTGATGCTATGCGGCATGCCCCAAACCTCTTCGAGCAATTCGGCACGCGTGACGACCGAACCTTCGTGCTCGATGAAGTATCGCAGCAGTTTCATTTCTAGCGTGGTCAATCGCATCTTACGACCTGCTACGGTCACTTCGAAGGTATCGAAGTTGACCTCAGCCTGGCCGAAGCGATAAGGCTGGTCCGCAAGATTGTGCGAAGTCTTGTTGGAAGCCGGATGGCCACCGCCGGGGGTTGTTGGCGTTGGGCCGGTGTTGGTTGTCCCGGCGTTGATGGCACCGAGGGCCGCTGAAGTACCGTCGGTGCTTATGCCCGTAGCGTTGCCGATCGGTTTTGCATCCCCTTCGACGCGCGAGCGCGACCGACGGGCGATCAGATTTCGCACGATGCTCAGCAGCTCCTCCAAGTCGAACGGTTTTTGTAGATAGACATCGGCACCTACGTTAAATCCGCGGACGCGATCCTCGGTCAACGTTCGTGCGCTGAGCATCAGCACGGGCACATTGGTGTCGCGCTGTCGAACGGCCTCGCAGACGGCGTAGCCGCTCATACCGGGTAGCATCAGATCGAGGACCATCAAATCGATCTCGCCGGAGTTCTCGGCAAAGGCTTGAAGCGCTGCGGGCCCATCGCCGACCGTGGTGACGTAGAACCCCTCGGCCTCGAGATTGAAGCGAATCCCGTTAGCAATGTGAGGGTCGTCTTCGACGATGAGAATATGATGCATGGGTCGATCGACTAAAGCTCAGAATCCAACACCACGAAACAGACTAAAGACACGAAAGAAAAGGCAAGGGGACCGGAGAAAAAGATTTACAAATTATTGACCGCATCAAGCTCTAGAAACATGAACAGGAGGTAACAGAGGAAACAGAGACGAATGACCCTACCCAAGGATTGTGAGCGAGGTTGGAATATTAATTTGGGATCAGTTCATATTCGTGTGAGCTTTGGTAGTCGAGCGACGAGTGTCATCGATGACGATTTTTTTGACATCCGCCTCAATCTCAATAGTTTGCAATCAAATAATTCTCTGTTTCCTCTGTTTCCTCTGTTTCCTATGTCTCCTCTGTTCCCTCCTGTTCAAATTTTTGCGTTGTGATTCGGATCACCCGCGCGGCAGCACGACTTCGAACACCGTGCCGATGCTTCCTTCTCCGCCGCGGACACTAATCTTACCGCGCATCTGCCGCACCAGTTGCCGCACGATGAACAGCCCCAGACCCGTGCCGGCTTGTTTGCGCTCCAACTCGCTGCCTAGTCGCACAAATCTTCCAAACACCTTGCGACGCAATTTGAGCGGGATACCCGGCCCGTTGTCGCTGATCTTGGTCGTTACCCAATGGTCGCTTGTGGTCAGTTCGACTTGAACCGCGGGAGGAGTGCCGGAGTACTTGATCGCGTTGTCGATCAAGTTGCGAAATACCATCTCCAGGTCGCTGCGCCGCGAACGCAACACCACGCTTTGCAGTCTTACTTGCACCGTGCTCTCGGGCAGGCCGTAAACCTGGCAGGTCGTATGCGCTATACTTTGCAGTAGGCCCGACAGATCGACATCTTCTAGAGGAATTTCAACCGGCTCGCGATCGACCCGCGCCGCATCGAGCAAATGGTTGATCAATGAATCGAGCCGCTCGAGATCCTCGATCATCGAGCGATGAAATTCCTCAGTCTGCTCGGGCGTGAGCTTGCGCCGGGTCAACGTTTGCAAATAGAGCTTGAGCGATGCGATCGGGCTTTTCAGTTCGTGCGTCACGCTATCGATGAAGTTCGACTGTCTCTGATTGAGCCGCACCGCTTTGATCGACAGCCATAAGTACAGAATCACGCCGACCAATACCAGCACCAGAAAAGTCGTACCGACGGCCAGTAATGTCCAATACTGCGCCGGCGCTTCGTCCTCAAGCGCCGCACCGGCAGTCACTACGATCCAGCCGACCAACAGCACGACCAGCAGCACGATCATGATCACGCCCAGCGTGATCGGCCAACTCAGCGAACGGCGAAAGATCATGCGCTGCTAGTTCCCTTGCTCAATACAGATCAGATACTGCTCCGCGCGAAACCTGTGGGCAAACCAGATCTCGACGCTGCTACCATCGCCGCGCGGACCGCGCCAGCCCGGCCAATCCTCGGCCTGGGCACGACTTGACTGTGCAATCACCGCGACAAGGGCTAAAAACACCCACTGGGGAAAACATTTGCCGGACTTCAACATGATTCAATTAAACCCGGCGGAAGCTCGCGGTTGCTTGTAGGCGTGGAAAGCACTCGTCCTTCGAGCGTTCGCGAGTGTGTTCGATTATCGCAGCCGCAAGCCCACGCCGCCAGTTACTGGGCAATTCATGACGCACGAAACAGGCTGTTTTTCGGCAGCCTTCAGGCGAATGAAACGAACCGGTGATAAGCTTTCGCCGAACCCTGCATCGGGAGGCGTGCCCGCGTCAAGCCTTTGCGAATTGGGCGTCGAACTCTTCGAATTGGCTATCGAACTGCGAGAGCTGTTCCTCGCCGGCATCTCGATCCCGTCTCCAATCTCGCCAGTCGCTCCAACGGTGCTGACAGAGTTGAGGGATTCTAGGATCGGTCATCGGCCAGCACTGTCGAATCAAGCAACATGAATAGAACATCAATTCGTGCGATAACCTCAGCATCTCGCGCAGCATGCCGACCGCTTGTTCCCAGTATTCCGCAGCGACCTGCTGAGAAGCAGCTGAGCTTTCTTTGACAAAAACCGCCAGCAGTTTGTCGTACACCGTGGTGAATCGTTTTTCATAATCGATCAGGCGGGCCCAACGATCGTGAAAGTGGATCACATCGTGCGATTCGTCCGCGCGGAGCAAGGGCAGCAACGCTTTGACGTCGTTCGTGGGAGCTGAAAGCACGATTCCTGAAACGAGCCGGCGGACGTTTTCGATCGTCGGCACAAGTTGACACGGCTGCCTGGCACCTTTTTCGACATCGCCAAGAATCCCGTCCATTTTATTGAGCGTGACGGCACAGTCGACCAACAATGCCTTCAACAGGCGGCGTTTAAGGATCCAGTTGTTGAGTAAATCGTAGACAACTCGCGACGCGAGAAATCCGACAACGCCCCAGACCAAACCGCTCCACGGCGATGACGTTGACTCACTGGACGCCAACAGCAGAAACATCAATCGATACTACCTTTTCTTTTTCGCCGTTTTTCGTTTAGGCACGGACTTGGGTACTGATTTCTTCGGTGTTTTCTTCGCAGGCTGCTTTTTTTTCTTCCCGAGCGTACCATCGTCGCTGGGACCAGTTGTAGGCCGCAGTCCATAACTCATGATTTTGACTTATGCTCCGCGGTTTTATTATTGGATGGTTTGGGACTTGCTTTCGTGGTCTTGCCGCCGCTGCCGCCCGTGGCCGGCCTGAGTTTTGACGCCTTCTTGCTGCTACCCGATTTCATGGCGTATGCCCTCCAGTTTTTCGAACTATCAGCCGGCAGCTTTGCTGGGCAGTCTCCTAGTTTACGGGAACGAGCACAGCCGTGACAAGTTTTTTATCGCAGGCTCCGCTTGAATTTTCTACGAGATAAAGCCGCCGATATCCTAGCGCATAAAAAAACCGCCGCGGCTCCCCTGTGGAAGCCGCGGCGGCGTAAGTCAAACCTCTCTTCGATTGCGACGGTGGCAGACGGCTGCGAGAATAACGCGGATCGACCGTGCTAGGCACGAGCCTTGATGATCCGGGTCAACGCAAATGATTAGGCTCCTCCGACGGAATGCATGAAGAGAGGCTTGTATTCACGAATGTCATTGTACTACGAAAGCATCGGCCAAGGGTTTGATCGACGCGATAAATTGTTGAACTGTAGGCATTTCAATTTTTTGTTCGAAACTGCGGTCGAAAACCTGAGTGGTCTCTCGTTATCGGCCAAACGCCTTGACTACTTCTGTCTTTCAGAAGTTTAACTAAATTTTTGCGGCAACGTACAAATCAGGTCTTGTCGGAAAGGTATTGATACGTGCCCAACTGCCTACAGTCAATAGCGCAAAACCGGTTCGCTTGCGACAGGAGGGCCGAAGTAAAACGCATTGCAAACCGGATGCCGACACGCACTGCCAAATTCGACATGTCTTCAAACGCGGTCGTCGGCCCGTTATACTCGCATCGCGCGAGCCAACCCGCTTGATGGCAACCAGGGTCCGCAGATTAGTCGGGCGTCCTTTGTATCGACGCCCTTTCGTTTACTTTTTGTTAAGGATGCTCAATCTCGATGTCGCTTCAAGTCAAACTGCCGGATGGCAGTCTCCGCGAATACAACAAGCGCGTACGTCCCCTCGATGTGGCGACCGAAATCGGCCCCGGCTTGGCCAAGGCGGCGATCGTCGCCGAGGTGAACAGCGAATTGGTCGACCTAAGCACACTACTGCCGGCTGAAGGAACCGTCGACCTGCGGCTGATCACCAAAAAAGATCCGCAAGCTCTGGGCGTCATGCGGCATTCGTGCGCGCATGTCATGGCACAAGCCGTGATGCGACTTTTCCCCGACGTGCAGTTGGCATTCGGACCAACGACCGATCACGGCTATTACTACGACATGAAATTGCCGCGATCGCTGAGCGAAGAAGATTTTCCCGCTATCGAAGCCGAGATGCAAAAGATCATCAAGGCTAATCTGGAATTCGAGCGAATCGAACAGCCGCGCGACAAGGCGTTACAACTTGTTGAAGAACTAGGCCAACAGTTCAAGGTCGAACATATCCGCGACGGGCTGGCCGATCATGCCGTGCTGTCGTTTTATCGCCAAGGCGAATTCATCGATCTCTGCCGCGGGCGACACATTCCTGCGACCGGATTCATCGGAGCGTTCAAGCTGCTCAGCGTGGCCGGTGCGTATTGGAAAGGGGATCAATCGCGAGAACAATTACAACGCCTTTACGGCACCGCCTGGTTCAGCAAGGAAGATCTGGAAGAACATCTCAAGAGTGTCGAGGAAGCCAAACGCCGCGATCATCGCGTGTTGGGCAAGCAACTCGAACTATTCGCCACCAGTCCGCTGGTGGGCTCGGGCTTGATTTTATGGTTGCCCAAGGGAGCCATGGTGCGCAGTCTGCTCGAAGCGTTCGTCAAAGAAGAACTGACCAAACGCGGCTACACTCCGGTTTACACGCCGAACATCGGCCGCGTCGAAATGTACGAAACCAGCGGGCACTTTCCGTACTATCGCGACGCGCAGTTCACGCCGATCTTCGACCATGACGCGGGCCAACTAATCGACTATGTGATTCGGCAACTCGATCCGCACGATAAACAAGTCGCGCACGATCTGACCGATCTCGACGAAGAAAAACTAATCGACGCCGCGCGGCGGATGGGCTTCGACGGGCATCACGACGTCGGCGAGCCGGCCGAGCAACGGCTACAAACATTGCGCACGTGGGCCCGAACTCACGAGCGCTACTTGCTCAAACCGATGAATTGCCCGCACCATGTGATGATTTACAAAAGCAAGCCGCGCAGTTACCGCGATTTGCCGGTGCGGCTTTCTGAGTTCGGCACCGTGTACCGCTACGAACAATCGGGCGAGTTGGGCGGGCTGACCCGCGTGCGCGGGTTCACTCAGGACGATGCGCATATTTTTTGCACCGACGATCAGGTGGCGGGCGAATTTCGCAGTTGCATCGACTTCACATTGACCGTGCTCAAGGCGCTGGGATTGGACGACTTTCGCGTGCGACTGGGCTTTCGCGATCCGAAGAGCGACAAGTACGTCGGCACCGACGAGAACTGGACGCGGGCACAAAACGCGATTCGCGCCGTGGCCGAAGAGATGCAGTTGCCGTTTAGTGAGGAAGAAGGTGAAGCGGCGTTCTACGGACCCAAGGCCGATTTCGTGGTCGCCGACTGTATCGGCCGCGAATGGCAACTTGGCACTGTGCAGTTGGATTACAACTTGCCCAGCCCCGAGCGATTTGCGCTGGAGTACATCGGCGCGGATAATCAGCCGCATCAGCCGGCGATGATTCATCGCGCCCCGTTGGGTTCGATGGAGCGGTTCATCGGCGTGTTGATCGAACATTTTGCCGGTGCGTTTCCGTTGTGGCTTTCACCTGAGCAAGTGCGCGTGGTCACGGTCAGCGAAAAGGCGGAAGCCTACGGCCGCAGTATCGAACAGCAGTTACGCGACGCCGGCTTTCGCGTCACGGGCGATTTTCGGTCCGAGAAATTGGGGGCCAAAATCCGTGATGCTCAATTGGAGTTGATTCCGTATATGTTGGTCGTCGGCCCGCGCGATGCGGAGCAAGGAACCGTGGCGTTGCGCGATCGGATCGAGGGGGATCTGGGATCGATGACGCCCGCCGCGGCCATCGAGCGGCTGACCGAAGAGGTTCGCGCGAAGCGTGTGCGTCAGGTGGTTAAAGCGAAGGCCGCACCGGCGGATCGTGCGAACGCGAACGAATACTAGTAATCTGTCTGTCACCATTGCGACCTGCCGCCCGGCTTTGCCGGGGCTGACGGACTTGCTGCATCGCCGGCGATTTTCTGTCATTTGGACCGGCTTTTGCACCGTATGTACGGCGGCGTTCGCAAGTTCGCCGAACAGCGCGCTATCGAATGCAGCAATTGGTGTCTTCGATCTACAGCCGCTATTCGTGGTCGCTTTCATCAGGGCCGCCGGTCGTCAGCAATATTTGGGAGTTATGCTTCCATTTTTTCTGGCAATCCGCGGCCTCGTTTTTTGGGAGGCCGACGATGTGCTTTTCTGCTTCACCCCGAATCGTTTCGAAATTCATGCAACACTCGTTGTTGCTAACTATGCTCGTGACCGCTGAACGGTCAATGGCGCAGGAGCAACGCACATTCAAAGAACAGCCGGCCATTCAGGCAAACGCCGCAACCTCTCGAACATGGACCGATTCGAGCGGTCAGTATTCCGTTGAAGCCGCATTGGTCGCCGTCACCGGGCAAGGCGTGCAACTGAAAAAAACGGATGACACGCAGCTTGCCGTCGCGTTCGATCGGTTGAGCGAAAACGATCGCACATATCTGAATTCGTTAAAAAATGCATCCGCTTCGCAACCTGCGCAGGGTGCCTGGATCTCGAACCTTTCCGCGAGCGTCCGTTCCGGCATGACATGGGTCAAGGTTATCCCCGATCGCGTTCGGCATTCGGTCGCCAAACTGGATGCTACGAACCTATTGCCCGCAGGGCCGCTTCCCGCCGACATGATTTACATTCAGTTATCCAAATCATTGGCCGAGCAGGTTTTCGATCGCCCGGTTGCCAAGCATTCCGTCGTTCGCGATACGATTGTCGGCAGCCCTGTGAGCGGTCGGGCGTTTACGCAGGGTCGGACATCCGTGCAATTGGTGCCGAGCCGTGACCGTGCGGTACTCGATCTGTTTTTTGCCGGCCATGTCAATTCCAACACCACGGCCGACGGCGGACGGGTGCAAGTCCATTCGCAAGGCCGGACCGATTTTTCCACCCTGAAGCGGATCGTATTGGATGGACAAGGCTTGCACGCATTACCCGCCGCCACTAACGCAAGCACGACGATTGCCACGAGCGGTTTATCGACCGAGTTGCCTCGGTTGCGCGGCCGTATTGCCCGACGAATTGCTTCGGATCGCATCGCGGAGACTCGCGGTCAGGCCCAGTCCGAGTCGGCCCGCAGTGCTGAACGTCGCATCAGCCGAGAATTCGATGACGAAGTTCATCGCAATTTGGATGAAGCCGGCACGAAATTGGCCAAATTTTTGGCGCAAATTCCGGCAGCCGAACTGGCCGAAGTGACGCCGCACTTTTCGAGTTCGGGCAGCTATTTGCAAGTGGCATTCGTGCGCGGCGGCAACGGAGAGTTGGCTACTACCCTTCCCCCCGCGCCCGCGGCATTGGGCACGCCGGATGTGGCCGTACACGTGCATGCGGCGGTGGTGCAGCGCGTGGTAGCCGATCCGGAACTGCGAAAGGCAGTGCAGCCGTTCGTACAAATGTTCATGACCGACCGGATGCGAGGTTTGATCGGCGATGTCGGGCCGTCGACCGAAGAACCTTTCGAGTTGCAGCAATCGCAAGACGGTATCTGGTGGAGCGTGGTCGTGCGAAGTGCCAAGCTACCGCCGCGGTGAGGTGGGACAGATGGAAGGCGAGGGTTGTGAATTCGAAGTTTGGAGACTTGGCGTCGGACACTTTGGTTTCG
>JAYTAU010000221.1:0-11276 GCA_043737375.1 Planctomycetia bacterium | reverse complement strand
CGACTCCACCGTTGATTGGGTCTACCGATGTCGACCTAGAAACGCCTGTTGCGGCGGAGTCAACTGCTCGATGGCCGCCGTGTCGATTCGCGTGGCGGCATCGAACTTCGCGGGTTCGAAGACATTACTGCCCGTTTCGACTTCGTGCGATGTTGCACCCTGTTGTAGCTCGTCGTAAAACGACGCGCCGAACAGCGAGGCCCCGCTAAAGTTCGCCCCGCGCAAATCTGCACCGGCAAAGCTTGCACCTTCGCAGTCGGCGTTGATGAACGACGCGCCGCTTAGCACTGCCTGATCAAAGTGCGCATTCGACAGGTTGGCCTGTTCGAAATTGGCACCGCGTAGATTACAGCGCCGAAACGACGCGTTGCGCAGCAGCGCGCCGCGAGCGACCAATCCTGCCAGGTCGAGCCCATCGGCTTCTATCCCTCGCAATTCGCGATTCGACCAGTCGCGCGAATGCAGCATCGTCGCGATTTGTTGTTTGGTTAGTTCGCTTGCAATGTAGCGTTGCTCAAGCCAGGGGTCGGCCGCGTTGTGGTAGCCGGCCTCGCGCTCCCAGTAGCCCAAGCGATCGTCGGCCAGCAGTTCGATCGCGGTGAGCCACTTGACGCTTTTGTAGAAATAACGACCGGGTACGACAATTCGCACAGGACCGCCATGCATTTCGGCCAGCGGCTGCCCATCGCAACGCAGCGCGACCAGCGTCTGTTGTTCGATGGCGTCGGACAATGGCAACGATGTGCTGTGATGCCGCGCGCTACGTGCGACAAACGAAATATAGCGTGCCTTCGTCGAGGGCTTGGCCGCCGACAGCAGATCGGCCAGCCGCACACCGCCGAAACCTACCTGCAGCTTCGACCAGCGCGTCACGCAATGAATGTCGACGGTTTGCTCGGTTTGCGGCAGTGTCCGTAGCGTGTCGAGGGAGAAAATTTGCGGTTGGCCAACCAATCCGCCGATGCTCACGGTCCAAGGCGAATCGGATTTCTGCGGAGTTCGCTCGCCCACCAACGGCCACTTGTCGGCGGCGACCAATTGCTGACCCGGTGGTAATCGAATTGGTTGATTCACGAAAAATAAAACGGAGCAACAGGGTTCGTGCTGATAATTGCAGGCGAGGCTTCATTTACCTGACCGAAATCCGATTGGATCAAATGACGGGCTGTTATATGCCCTACAGCTCGCTGGTTCCATAACCGTTGATGGGTGCTAGCTGATCGCGGGTTGAATTGTCGCGGGCAGCCTGATTGTATATCATGGACGAGTCTTCATCGTCGATCCGTTCTGGATCGGCACCGGGTCACGGTTGCGGGGGCGCTGTGATCAAACAACAACGGAGTGTTATGCCTGTTTCCAAACTGCCCCGCGTCCAACAGCAACGACGACGCTGCTTCTCGTTCGAACAACTCGAAACCCGGCTGGCGATGGCCACGTTGTATGTCGACGACGTGAGCGGCAACGACACATCCAACGGTTCAAGCGCAACACCCTGGCTGACCTTGCAGAAAGCGGCCGATTCGGTCGCGGCGGGCGACACGGTCGTGGTCCGCGCCGGCACGTACGCCGGTTTCGATCTGCGAACCTCGGGCACCGCCGCTACGCCGATTCAGTTTCTGGCTGAGTCGGGCGTTCAGATTATCTCCCCCAATAATCGCACCAACCGCGACGGCATCAACGTCGAAGAAGCCAACTATATCGTCATCGACGGCTTCGAGGTCAACAACATGCCGCGGGCCGGTATCCGATCGGCAGTCAATCACCATGTCACGATACGCAACAACCGAGCCGATGGTAACGGCAGCTGGGGAATCTTTACCGGTTTCAGTGACGACCTGTTGATCGAGAACAACCGTTGTTCGAACTCGATCGCCGAACATGGTATTTACGTTTCGAATAGCGGCGATCGCCCGGTTATTCGCAACAACGTGTGTTACAGCAATTATGGCAACGGCATCCATATGAACGGCGACTTTTTCGCCGGAGGCGACGGCATCATCTCGAATGCGCTGGTCGAAAATAACACCATTTACGACAATGGGCGGCGCGGCGGCTCAGGCATCAACTGCGATGGAGTGCAGAACTCGCGCATCCAAAATAATCTGTTATACGGTAATCATGCCAGCGGAATCTCGCTGTACAAAATCGATGGTGCCGCAGGGTCCAGCGGCAATGTGGTCGTAAATAATACCGTGGTTCAGGCGAGCGACGGTCGTTGGGCGCTAAATGTGAGAGACGCGAGTGTCAATAACACCGTGCTGAACAACATCTTCTACAACAATCATCCGTTTCGTGGCAGCATAGCGGTCAGCGAAGATAGTTTGCCCGGATTGGTTAGCGATTACAACGTGCTGATGAATCGGATGTCGCGAGACGGCGACGAAACGATTATTTCGCTGTCGCAGTGGCAGACTGCCGGCGGACACGATTTGCATTCGGTGCTCTCCACGCCGGTGCAACTATTTGTCGACGCGGTGATGAACGACTATCGACTATCGCCCAACAGTCCTGCTCTAAATATCGGTACGCTATTATTGGCGCCCAATTACGACCGCACCGGTCAACCGCGGCCCAGCGGAACGGGCATTGACATCGGCGCCTTCGAAACTCAGGTCGCCACGGCCCCGCCCATTCAACTGACGGCCACACCCACGGCAGCCAACCGTATTCACTTGACGTGGGTCGATAACGTCGCAGCCGAGACCGGTTTTAGAATCGAACGCAGCACCGCCGGAGGAAATTTTACAACCGCGGCCACGCTCGCGGCCGGCAGTACCAGCTTCGACGATTTGCAACTGCAGTCGTCGCTGGCGTATGGCTACCGCGTGGTGAGCCTTACCGCCGGCGGTGATGGAACTTCTAGCAACATTGCCTCGGCCGCAACCCCGCAATTGAGCACCATCACCGGCACCTCGACCGCGGATACGTATCACGTCATGCGCGTCGGGAATCAATTGCACGTTTACGAGAACACGACGCCGACCGGCGCACCAACCTATTCCAGCGAGTTGGCGGCACTCTCTCCGACGGTTACATTCGACACACTCGCCGGTGACGATATTCTTAACGTCAATGCGAACGGGCAAACGGCGATCGGCGTTGGACGGATCGTTTATAGCAGCGGTTCGGGCATAAACTCGCTCAACCTGCAGCAAGGGGCCGCCACGATCGATAGTACGACCACCGGAGTATTGAACACGACGGTCGGCAACGGGCATCTGACCACGACCCAATTGCG
Source organism: Planctomycetia bacterium (assembly GCA_043737375.1). Taxonomy (GTDB): domain Bacteria; phylum Planctomycetota; class Planctomycetia; order Pirellulales; family JALHPA01; genus JAWXCH01. Next base: position 8,038 of record JAYTAU010000221.1, on the reverse strand, counting down.
GCAGAACAGCCTGACTATTGGCAACGGCGGCCGTGTGACATTGCCCCCGAGTGGCTCGACGGCGACGCTAAGTTCGCTGACGTTTTTGACACCTGCGTTGGTTGGTAATGTGCAATCGATTCAAACACAGTCGGAACGGACGGCGCTGTCGCCGAGCTACGCTGCCGTTGCGCCGCTAAGGCATGATGTCTGGCTGGCCATGCACAACGCAGTCTGGGCGGAATGGAACGAGGCCGCAGCCGACATGCCCAGCATGAGATTTAGTCACGCATCGCGGCGTGTGCGCGCGGTTCGCTAGCGTAAAAAGCAGTCGTAGACAAAGCGCTAGTGCGGGATGGCCGTTGATTTGCCAGAATGTGCAGGCGATTTGTGGCTGCTTGGCCGGCGAAAGAACCGGGCAACGACCGCTATAAAATTGCGAGCCCAACTGGTTTTGACCGGCACTTGGGCACGAGAAGCATCTAGCCAGTCGAGATATTCCTCGACGTCGGTCAACGACATTCCCATTTGGATCGCCTTTGCTACCGCAGCTTTGCGGTCAGCGGAATCCAAGGCGCGCGCAAGCACGAATTTTGCTTCGCTGTGGACCATGATACTCTCCGCCCCCTTGGAAAAGCCCCCCGAGGCCAACCATTACGGAGTACCCATTATTGTACTAGCACTTCTCGGCCTTGACCAGATCGACTATTTTTGCCCCGCCACTTGATAATAAGGCGGGGAACCAGCCCCTTCAGCAAGGCATGGCAAGCAGGCAAAGCCTACGGGATTAGAAAGGTGTCGTAATCGGGCGATCAGCTATGAAAGCAATGGCTATCTAGAAGGTCGGCCCCATACTATTGTCGGCAGGACGCAGGATCCGCCAGAATTGCCGCGCATTAGGCCCACGATAAACGGAGTACCGTACCCGCTCATTCGTTCGAGACGATTTGCCGGCGTTTAGAGATGGCCGAACAAATCGCAATTGCCAAGCCACCGAGTGCCCAACTCGCCAAGGTCGCGGCCTCGGGCGCATGGACGACAGCGTCGTAATTTGGCCCGATCGACATCAGGGAAACATTCAACGGGAAGGTTGCCGCCGGAGTTGTATTGCCGTCAGCATTCATATCGGTCGGTGTTGGTGTCGTCGGGAACTGCACCGATTCCAATGTTGCGGGGCTTGGCAGCGGCGCGTCCAGTTCAGACGTCCAGCTTTCGCTGTCGGTTGGAAATGGGAGCTGCGACATCGACTCACCAGGAAGGTTCGTCGAACTGTCATTTTCTTGGTTGCCTGAGTCGTTGCCCGTCGAGGAATTTGTTGAAGTCGCCGAGTCGCTATTAGCAGAGTTGTTACCCGCTGAATTACTGCCCGTTGCCTCATCGTCTGCTGCCCCGTTTCTTTCCGAATCGCTGCTGACCGCTACCCCGTTCGACCCACCTCCCCCCGCGCCACTCCCGCCGCCGGCCGTTTGCTCCTGCTCGCCTGATTGCTTGGACTTACCATCGCTGGAAAGGGACGATTGCGACCCTGGTTCAGCACTGCTACCGTTGATTTGTTCTGCGACGTTCAGGTCGGTTGAGGGAGAGCTCGAAGGTGCATCCAGGTTGTCTGATGACAATTGAGCCGCGCCATGTTTTTTGCCGGAGCCGCCATCGAACGAAGTCTTGCGCTCCTGTTCGAGAGTCAGCAGCGCCAGGTTAAGACGCGAATTGTCCAGCATCACTGCGACAAATTCGTCTTCACTCCCAGCGAGCGAATGGTTGTCGGTTGCAACGTTATGTCGGCCATGCTTATCAACCGAGTGCTGATCGATAACCTCATACACCACGAACTTCTGCGAAGACAACTTGCTTTCGAGATGCGCGAACCGATTAGCTTGGCCGCGATGTGAACCGACCTTACTCGACTCGATGTGAATCTTAGGAACGCCGCAATTTCCCAACGGCTCATTGACGAACACTCCGCCCATCGCAATACCCGTGGCGAACGTCATCGCCACAGCAACCGACGCCAAGCTGGGCGTAACTAGCAAGGCGATGAATGTTCTCATGGTGCGACCTACTGCTGCGGCTAAGTTGCTTTGGGAATGGCTTTGATACCATCCTTGGCTGGGCTTAAGGGTAGTTGTGCCTACCCAGAAAAGCTAGCGTTTTATCGGAAAAAGCACGATATTTTGCGTGTGGAAACAACGGTCGTTTAACGTGGAAATCCACATTTCCTGATCCCGGAATTAAGCGCGCAAACGCGCGATCCGCCTGTTCGGCTATTGAAAAGCGCAGCCGATGCACAAAGTCAGCACCGGGGACTATATGGGGATGAAATGACGCCGCAATTCTTGAGAGGCTATCATTCCTAACGCAACCGGGGTTGATCCCTCGGCTCGGCGTCGAACAATCCCAGCACTATTCTGCTCGCGCGGGCGAACGCTGATAAGACGGCAGCGGTTCAGATTTGATCACCAACCTTGAAGCAGGGCGAACCGTCGGCTCGACGACAATTGGATCGAACTGCGCGGGATGAATTCGATCGGGCTGCGACGCACGAATTTGAGCGGTCGGTGCCGCAACGGTGGGAGTCGGCGCAATGGTTCGGGCGGGAGTCGCCCCGAGGACTTGTTCGGGCGGAACGCTTGGTACCTGTTCCGACCCTTCGTCAATAATATGCTCCCGCGGCACGCTCAAGACTTCGTTTCGCGGTATCACCGTTGCACGATCCTCAGTACGAATCACCGACGGACGAGCCGGTTGACCGATGCGTTGACTATGGGGCTGCGATGGGACTCGTCGTTCATAGCTCGCCGGCTTGACCATCGGCGGAACGATAAGCTCTTCTGGCCGAGGGCCCGGGTCCGGATGCCCTGGTCCGTTCGATCCTGGCCCTGGGCTGTGTAACGGTTGCTCGACTGGCGGGCAGGCACAGCACTCGTCAGGGAACATCCGCCAACAAGTCGGGGTAAAACCGTAGCAGGGCAACTCGACGTATGGCACGCACAAATCACACGGGTTCGGCGTCTGATTGGCAAACTTATAGTCGCACTGCCCGCAATGCGAGCCTGAATCGGCCACGGTCGGCGCTTTGCAACCCACACACATCAGCCCAAACAAAAGCGGACTGCAGCCGATCAACGTCGCTTTGAGTTTGGACATGAACATGACGTACCTGGCTTGCGTGACACGATTGAAATTTAAGCGACGGTCGGTTCGCTGCGCTTCGATCAAAACTTTGATGGTCGGCGAGCTGTCGATCCCGCCGCTGGTCCCGAACACTTCAGAGCGTTTGCAGAGTTTTTTGGCTAAAAACCGCCGTTGTTGCCCTGATTGGCATTGTTGAAGAACTTGATGTCTTTCGCCGCGCCGGTGCCCAAAATGGTTACGCCCAGCACGCGTTCGATCGGTGCGATGATTTTGGCCAGCCCGTTGTCGAATGCGACCAGTTTGTCTTCAGCGATGAACACGCGATCGCCCGCCATGATCTGATAGTTCGTTGCCGCCGCACCGCGACCGGTGATCGCACACCAATCGACCGGCAGAATGATATTCTCACTGCAGCCCGGCGTCGGCCGCGCGATCCAGATTTTTTTGGACGAGACTGCTTGTAGCCCGTTGACTTGCGAAATTGCATCGAGCACCGTCTCGTTGCCGGTCAGCGGAAAGCGAACGACGTTATCGCCCAGTCCGGCACCTTGCGTGACGATGTAATACACCTTGCTGTTGTACGCGAACACGTCGATGGCCACTTCGGGCTCGAGCAAGAATCGCGATAAGTAAACTTCGATGGCTTGTTTGGCGTCGTGCAATGTCATGCCGGCCACGAATACGCTGCCGTAAGTGCCCAGCGTGACGGTGCCATCTTGACCGACCAAATGTTCCCCGGCGATCTGTTGCACGCCGCTGAATTCGGACAGCGTGACAAACACGCGCGCTTTGTCGAAACCGCGCGGAACGAGTTGCTCGCGTATGCGCTTGGCGGCATCGTCGACATTGAACCCGCCGACGATCACCGGTTCATGGCCCGGCCCCAAGTCCAGTCGGCCGTCCAATGACACGGCGATGATGTTGTTCACCAGAAACTCGTCGGGAACATCACGTATTTGCACCGCGACGCGATCCAACGCGCGCAGTCGATAAGGCGGTTTTGGCAACGCCCGTAAGACATCGATTGAAATCACATCGGGCGGTTCGATCGTATAGCGCGGCATGGCGACTTTGGCCAATTCGCGCGGCAGATTGCTTTGCGGCGGGACGACCATCACCGGATGCGGCGGCGGGCGATGATCGACGGATTGACAACCCGTCGCCAAGGCAACGGTTGCGAACATCCCACAGAGCAGCCGTGCTCGCGCAGAAGTCATCCGTGTCAATCCTTTGAATGAGTCGAGTACCGCGACCAAACTGGCCCCGCGCTACTAACCGAACGATTGCCCAGGCAGTCCGTTTGCCTGGCGCCGAAACTAAGCACCCGAATTTACGTACCCCGAGCGGGGAACCTGACTGTTTATCGGCGGGAGAATAGCTGCCGGCTTAGATAATTTGCCTTGAGATCGCAAAACGGGCGATTTATTCGCTTTTTTTGCGTTGTGCCGGTGGTGCCGGTTATCTCGGTTAGCGCTAACGAGCGGCCGGATTTACCCCGGCCGAAATCACAAATAATCGCTACACCCGGCAGTTTACCGCCGCCCGCTGTTCGTCGAACCAGGATAGTAGTGCGAGCGATTCATGAATCCGCCTGCGGTCCCCGTCGCACGAATCGGCGCAGGTCGCAACTCCACCAAGCCTTTATTCACCGCGGTAATCTCTTGTTGTTGCAGCAAGTTGGTTTGTTGCTGCCGCTGATTGAAGCCCTGTTGCTGGTCATTGACCGCTTGCTGTTGGAGTTGCGGCCGAACCAGCGAGTAGTAATTGGGAACCGGGCCCGTATCCTGTCGTAGCAGATTCAAATACGGGCTGATCGTCGGCGTCGCGGGTTGATAGCGTGGCGAACGATACTGCTGGGCGAATGCCTGCGATGTAACGCTAGCGACCAGGTACAAACAAAACGCGGGAATTATTATTCGGCCAATCGATGGCAGATATTTGGGGAACAATTTCATCACCGGTCTCCAGCGGAGTCTTGAATCAAAATCGAGATTACTTTGGAAATGCTCTCTGCGGCATTCCTGAGTCACAAATTACGCCAGAAGCTTTCGAACGGGATTGAACAGCGCTCGTTTATTCGACAGTTTGGATTACAAAGTTTAATCGGATCGTTAATGATTTTACGGCAAGGCAAAGCGATGTCCAGAGTTCGGACGTACATAACCCCTCCCTGACCCACGTCCCCTGATCCCTGTCTTTTTACCGCAGTGTGCCCGAATAACACACTCGACGGCCCGTGTCGGTATCGAGCAACAGTGCGCCGTCGGTGGCGATTCCCGTGCAGATACCAGTGATGGCCTGGTCACCGTTGCGAAGCGTCAGCGAATGTCCATGTTGAAGGCAACGCAAGTCGAACTGCCGGCCCAGTTCAACGGGCGACTTGGCCAACAGCGAAAGTCCTGCTGCCAACGCCTGGGCAAAGTGAATCAGCAGTTCGGTAGGCTCATGCGTGCGATCGGTCAAATCGAGCAGAGTTGTCACTTGTTCGCGTAGTTCCGCCGGCGCGTCGGCCAACGTGTTGTTGCTGTTCAGTCCCACACCGGCAATCAATCGGCCATCGGGGAGCATGTCGATCAGGATGCCCGCCAGCTTTCGGCTGCCGACGTAAACATCGTTGGGCCAATGCAAGCCGACAATTCGTTCAGGTAGCAACGGCTCGACCACTTCGATCACGGCAAGTCCGACGACCAGCGAAATTTCCGGACGCGGCCCGCGCGGTAATCCGAATTGCGCGGGATCGAACAACAGACTGAACGCCAAGCTCCCTGCGCCGGTCCACCAGCGATTGCTCCCTCGCCCGCGGCCTTGCGTTTGTTGATCGGCGACGACTAGTAGTGAAACGTCGAGCGGCAGTTGGGCGGCCGCCGTCCGCGCGCGATCCTGCGTGCTCGACAGTTCGGCATGATGTTCGACCGTCGTGATCCAGGTGTTGGCGAGCAGGTGCTGTTGATCCATGACGTTCGAACCGATCTTGACCTCGAATGGCCTGTCTGTTATTTCCCCTGCTGCTTGTCGAGACTTTTTTTCCGGTGTGTTCAACGGGGGCTAGCATGCCCTCCGGCCGTTCGGCCAAATTCAGGATTCGCGTTTCATGCGATTGTGTGCTTGGTTTACTTTTGCGCTGGTGTTGTGCTTGCACGGCACAACCGCGCGCGCCCAACGCTTGCAGCTCCCCAGCCGTTTGCCGCAAAACAGCGATCCTTACAAGCCAGTCCAGTTTGCGCCGAACACTTCAGCACCGAGCGCCGGTTATTTGCCTGCTACTGCAACGCCTGGCGGCTCGGCACCAGTCTACAATTCCGCGCCGCCCGCGGCCACATTCAACGGAAATATTCAGCCGTTCGATCCCTACGCGGTATCGAGCGGTACGGGTTATCTGCCACCGAGCAGCGCGCCGTCGTTCGCTCAGCCCAATATTGTGCAACCGCCTTACACCGCGGCACCGAACACCGCACCAGGGTTTGTCTCGCCGCCGTCGCAATTCAACGGCGGTGTAGCCCAACCTAATTTCACACCCACGCCCGGCTACGGCGGTCCCGCGGCCATTTATCCGGAAACGGCTCCGACCATTTTTCCACCGGGCTATACCGGCCCGTTGCAGTCGTGGGGCAGCGTCACCCGATTGCTGCAAGAAGTTCGCTTTCAGGGTGAATGGGTGATGGGGGGCGACGGCCCTGACGAGCTGGGCATCACCAGCAGCGAAGTTTCGGCGACGTTGGCCATACCGCTGTTCCAATTGCAAACGCCGTTCTTGGTCACGCCCGGCTTCGCGTTGCATTTATTCAATGGTCCCGAATCATTGGGACCAGGCACAGCCGATCTGCCGGGTCAAACGTACGACGCCTGGCTCGATGTGGGCTTCAATCCGCAGATCACCAATTGGTTTGGCGCCGAGTTGGGGGTTCGTATCGGGGCTTACACCGACTTCGATACGATCAGCGACGACAGCATTCGTATCATGGGACGCGGGCTAGGCGTGGTGAAACTTTCGCCCACATGGACCGCCAAGGCGGGGCTGATCTACATCGATCGTTTGGATGTGAAGCTGCTGCCGGCAGGCGGTTTGGTTTGGGATCCTTCGCCCGATCGCCATTTCGAGTTCATTTTTCCACGGCCCAAGTTGGCCCGCCGTTTGACGACGTTGGCCAATCATAACGTGTGGGGGTATGCCTCGGGTGAGTACGGCGGCGGCTCATGGACGATTGTGCGCGATAACGATTTACGCGACCAATTCGACTACAACGACCTGCGCGTGATGTTGGGTGTAGAGTTCATTCCCGAGGCGAACTCGGGCATGAGCGGATTCTTCGAGGCCGGTTACGCATTCGAACGTGAACTGATTTATCGAAGCGGGTCGCCGGCGGTTCTGGAGCTCGACGACACATTTTTACTGCGGGGCGGAATTGCTTTTTGAGCCATCGCGAAATGTACCGCAGAGACTCAATAGCGCGGAGAAGCAGAGCGGTGTAGCCGCGAATGGAAACGATTCACCGCGAAGTCTGAGGGAGAACAGAATCGAATTTCCGAGAAGGGGAGACCGGAGATGAGGCACTGGCTTTCAGTCCGATTCGCTAACCCTCCGTTCGATTTCCGGCTCAAGGCATCACATTTTTTCGGCTTCCTATTCGCGTCTATTCGTATCCACTCGCGGCTAATATAAATGGCCTTCTAGGTATCGTCACCGTGAACTCTGTGGCTACTACAAAATCGACGGTCGCGCCGGAACACCACAGAGGGCGTTCCCCACGGAGATGCGCGTCGTGCGTCTGGTGCGTTGTGCGTCTGGTGCTGCTGTTTTGTTGGTGGCTGCTGCCGGGGTTCTGTAACGCTCAGGCCGTCGACTTGCCGCGCGCGATGACGGCGAGCACCGTCTTTGGCGAAGTCGCTCCATTGCCTCCGATTGGCGACGGCGGACCGCGAGTGGCGC
>JAYTAU010000220.1:0-4633 GCA_043737375.1 Planctomycetia bacterium | reverse complement strand
AATCGGCACAGATGGCAAGTTCGGTAATCTCGGAGATGCCGGAAAGCCATACCGCTATGGTCGAGGTCGCTTGAATCGCGATTTTTTCCTACGCGGATTCCGTCAAGCGTTACACGGAGGACTAGGAACTTCAGGCAATTCTCGTGGATGAGAATCTGGCCCGAAGTCCCGCTTTGACTAGCCTGCACCATCGGCTAGGGAGAGGGTGGTTCGCAGATGAAAACCGTCTTTACAACCGGCGAAGCTGCCAAGATCTGCAAGGTCAGCCAGCAGACCATTATTCGTTGTTTCGATTCCGGACAGCTCAAGGGATTTCGCGTCCCCGGCAGCCGATTCCGCCGCATTCCGCGGGACCTGTTGTTCCAATTCATGCGCGACAACGGCATTCCGACCGATGCGCTCGAAAGCGGCAAGCGAAAAGTGCTGGTCGTCGATGACGATGTCGAATTGGTCGAACTGATCACCGACGTGCTGGAGCGCGACGGCCGGTTCGAGACCCGCAGTGTCAACAACGGCTTCGACGCCGGCATGATGGTCAAGGAATATCATCCCGACCTGATCGTGCTGGATGTGATGCTGCCCGACATCAACGGCAAAGAGGTCTGTCAGCGCGTGCGCGGCGATTCGACGATGGACGATGTGAAGATCATTTGTATCTCGGGCATGGTCGAGCAAGATAAGATCGAAGACCTGCGTGCTTCGGGGGCGAACGACTTTTTGCAAAAGCCATTCGAGGTCGATCAATTGATCGATCGGATTTGTCAACTGCTCGACGTCGAAAGTAGCATGGTGGCCGGCTGATAAGCTGTGATCAGTCCGGCTAACGCCGCCTCCATCATCACAGCCAATATTGACGTAGGACGGAACTTATTCCGTCTTGGTTGTCCAACGATATTATCAACGGAATGAATTCCGTTCCACGACTGAGCCCACGGAAGGTTTTCCGTGGGCTTTTGTTTTTGGTCAGTTGTCCGTGGTCAGTGGTCAGTGGTCAGTAGCCCATTGAAAGTGGCGACAATTCAATTCCCTCGACATTGAATTCGACATTCGTCTTTTGATGATCTGTTCCTCTCTGTGTCTCCGTGACTCCGCGGTAAAGCTTAGACGAGCGAAATGCCGACCGACAACAATATCGCCGCGAAGTTGCTTCGGCTCGAAGAACTCGAGCAGCGCTTCGCGCAGGCGCTACACACCGCCAAGCTTGAGGCCATGAAAGAGCTGGCTTACGGAGCCGGGCACGAAATCAATAATCCGCTCGCCAATATCTCGGCGCGCGCGCAGACGTTGCTCCAGGAGGAAACCCATCCCGAGAAACGTCGCAAACTCGCGGCGATCCATGCGCAGGCGATGCGGGCGCACGAGATGATCACTGATCTGATGCTCTTCGCCAGGCCTCCCAAGTTGTCGCCGGCTGAATTCGATTTGTGCGATCTTGTGCGAGGAGAAGTCGCCAAGTTGGCAGACGAAGCCCGATCGTACCGGATCGAACTAACCGCCGATCTACCCGCTGATCCGTTGCCGGTGACCGCCGACCTGACGCAAATCCGCGTAGTCGTACGTTCGCTCTGTATGAATGCATTCGAAGCGTTGGGCTCGGCGCCGCATCGCAGCCAAACGACTAACGGCGATAGATCACGCACCGTCGCGATCTCTGTCCGCCACGATTCGGCAAACAATGCAGCCATGGTGATTGCCGACAACGGACCGGGAATTCCGACCGAAATTCGCGAGAAGATCTTCGACCCGTTCTTTTCGGGTCGTGAAGCGGGCCGCGGCCTGGGCTTTGGGCTGAGCAAGTGCTGGCGCATCGTCGGGCTGCACGGCGGTAGCATCGATGTGGCCGATAGCCCTGGCGGTGGTGCGACGTTCACCGTGCGGTTGCCGGTCGGTCCGTAGTCCGTAGTCCGTAGTCCGTAGTCCGTAGTCAGTTGTCAGTTGTCAGTTGTCAGTTGTCAGTTGTCAGTTACTCTCATGCCGTGCGTTACGTAAACGATTGTTTATTTCGCGGCCCCATTCCCCATTCCCCACTCGCGCCAATCGCCCTTGCCGCAATGTCGCGCATCTCTTAAGCTTCTGCCGACTTAGACATTCAATCTCCGGTGCAAGTCAGGGAAGACTATCCACCATGTCGCAGGACAGCCGCGCCTATTCTTCGGACCGTTCGTTTAGCATTCACTCGGGCGAAAGCAACGATAACTATAGCTTCGTTTTGCCGAAACAGTCGGGCCATCCGCTCGACGGCCAGGACCTGCTCGCGTTGGATGCAAATCCCGCCGCACCGCGGCAATCCATCGCTCCACTCCGTCAAGCGATCTCGCGCACGCGACAATGGCTGCTTGCCGAGCAACATCCCGACGGCTATTGGGTCGGCGAGCTCGAAGGCGACACGATCCTGGAAAGCGAATACATCTTGCTGTTGGCTTGGCTCGGCCGCGAACAAGAACCCATTGCCAAGAAGTGCGCCGCGCATTTACTCAACGTACAAATTCCGGCCGGCGGATGGGCCATGTATCCCGGCGGGCCAATCGAGATTAGCGCCAGCGTAAAGGCGTATTTCGCGCTGAAACTCACCGGACACGATCCAGCCGGCGAGCCGCTGCAACGGGCCCGCGCCGCGATACTTGCCAACGGCGGTGCCGACGCAGTCAATAGTTTCACCAGGTTCTATCTTGCGCTGTTGGGCCAGATCGAGTATGAGCAATGCCCGGTCGTGCCGCCTGAATTCATGCTGCTGCCGAAATGGTTTCCGATCAACCTGTACGCGGTCAGTGCTTGGTCGCGCACGATCATCGTGCCGCTGTCGATCATGTCGGCGCATCGGCCGGTGCGCTGCGTCGAGTCGAAGCGCGGCATTCGCGAACTATTTTTGCGAGAACCAAAACATTGGCCGCCGCTGCGTTGTCCAGGCATGACAGATAGCCCGCAGTTGTTCAGTTGGGACCGCTTCTTTCGCACCGTCGACGACGGATTGAAATTCCTGCAACGCAAACATTGGTTGCCAGGCCGCCGCAAGGCTATCGCCGCCGCGCGAAAATGGATGATCGATCGTTTCGAGGGCAGCGACGGGTTAGGCGCAATTTTTCCCGGTATGATCTGGGGGATTATCGCGCTGCGCTGCTTGGGTTATCGTGACGACTCGCGCGAGTTGAAATACTGCTACGATAATTTGCAAGGGCTGATCATCGAAGAAGCCGACACAGCGCGGCTGCAACCTTGCAAGTCGCCCGTCTGGGACACGGCCATTGCGCTGCGTGCGCTGCTCGACAGCGGGTTGCCGGCCGAACACGAGTCGGTCGCCGCGGCCGTCGATTGGCTGTTGGATAACGAGATCACTGTGCGCGGCGATTGGGCCGAGACCGTCGACGTGCCGCCTGCCGGCTGGTGCTTCGAGCATGCCAATCAATTCTATCCGGATATGGACGACACCTCGATGGTGGTGATGGCACTGCACTCGCAATTGTTGCAAACGCCAAAGCGAACCCCTGGGTTGCTACCGCCGCAGTTAAATTTGGCGGCTGGTTCGATCGACCGTATCTTGTCCGATAGTTCTGTAGAGAATGCCCTCGGTGGAATTCCGACGCTGCTTAGTTCGACCAAACCTGACAACCTCGGCCACACGTCGCACATTCGTCGGCTCGATCGCATCATAGCCGCTACATCGAGGGCTGAGACCTGGATGTTGGCCATGCAAAATCGTGACGGCGGTTGGGGCGCCTTCGACAAAGACAACGATCGCGAGTTTCTCTGCCATGTGCCGTTTGCCGATCACAACGCCATGATCGACCCCAGCACGCCCGATCTGACGGCGCGTGTGTTGGAAGGCCTGGCGCAAATCGGCCGCCGCGTGGGCGACCCAGCGATCGATCGCGCCGTGAAGTATCTCCGCGGCACCCAAGAACCCGACGGCAGTTGGTTTGGTCGTTGGGGCGTGAACTACGTCTATGGTACCTGGCAAACATTGGTCGGCATGACCGCGGTCGGGGTGCCGTGCGACGATCCGGCCGTTCGCGCGGGCAGCGATTGGTTGCTGACGTATCAACAACCTAACGGCGGCTGGGGCGAATCGTGCGACAGCTATGCCGAGCCGCACAAACGCGGCCAGGGAAACACCACTGCCTCGCAAACAGCTTGGGCCGTGATGGGATTGATGGCCTCCGGTCTGCACGCCCACCCGGCGGTGGCAGCGGGCATTCGCTATCTGATCGAACATCAACGCGCCGACGGCGGCTGGGACGAACCGGAGTTTACCGGCACCGGCTTCCCGCGCGTGTTCTATTTGCGGTATCACATGTACCCGATTTATTTTCCGTTGATGGCGCTTTCGTGCTATGCGACGGCGATGGGCAACGAGGTTTTCGGAATTGAACAGGCGATTGAACAGGCAGCGAAGTTGAGCGGGATGAAGTCGATTGATTGAGCGGGAGGGTCCGTGGTCCGTTGTCAGTGGTTAGTTGTCAGTGGTTAGTTGTCAGTGGTTAGTTGTCAGTGGTTAGTTGTCAGTTCGCTCTCGTGCCGAGAGCGGCGACACAGCACTCGCCGCATCTCACGCTTTCGGATTCATTCCCCACTCCGCACTCCCCACTCCCCACTCCCCACTCCCCACTCCCCTGATCCCTGACTCCCGATCCCTGAC
>JAYTAU010000219.1:0-4635 GCA_043737375.1 Planctomycetia bacterium | reverse complement strand
AAGCAGCCACTTGTGCCCGTCGGCCGCAAGAAAGTCGATCGGTACCGCCCGAACATCGAGCGGAAACACGCCCAGCCCTTGAATCGCATCGACAAATAACATTGCGCCGCGTTGATGCGCGATGTCGGCAATCTTACTCAAATCGTTTCGCCAGCCGCTCAAATAACCGACCCAACTCACGCTGACGATGCGCGTGCGATCGTCGCAGGCAGCAGCGATCTGATCGATATCGACGCGTCCGTTTTCCGTCGGCACCCGACGCACCTCGACACCGCGCCAGGCTTGATTCAGCCAAGGATACTGGTTCGAAGGAAATTCATCGGCCAGGGTGACGACATTGTCGCCTTTTTGCCAATCGAGCCCTTCGGCGACCAGGTTGATGCCTTCGGTCGTGCTACGGACCAATGCGATCTCGGCAGGATCGGCGTGAATCAACTCGGCGGCCAGCCGACGAGCAACTTCCATGCGAGCACTCCAACGAAGCCAGGCAACCGAGCCTTGTTCCGCGGCCTCGTTCACCCAACGCAGCACAGCCTGGCGTGCACGCTCGGGCAGCGGCGCACAGGCCGCATGATTCAAGAACGCCCAGTCGCGAGTGACGGGCATCTCTGCACGAAAGTTGTTCCACAAGTCGAGCATGGGTGGGTCGAGTACGCGGGAACGAGCATGGCGATCGAACGAAATGCTTGGCGATACCTTAACCTTCCGAGCATTTCAAATGACCTTACCGCCGCTGCCAATGTCGGTTTTTCGGGTTGTAGCGGTCGCTCGGGGTTTCGATTAAACTCGGACTCAAATCGCCGGGAGTTTCAGTCGAAACTATTTGCGGCCGCATGGCTTTCGGCCCATATATGCGCGGGCTATCTTAAACTATACTAAGTACCTCAATTGTGCTAGCTAACCTATTTTGTCGGCCGTTCGGCCGGTTTCAGGGCCACCAAGGGAAAGCTCGGGATGGCGAAGGCGTTCGCGGTATTCGGAATGGTAGTCGCCATCATCTTCTTGCTGGTGTTCGCGCTGGATTTAGCGCTTGGAATGCCATTCAGCAAGGCCAGCATCGTCGCCGACATCGGCTTCATCATCAGCGGCCTGATCTTGGGCTACCTGAGTTGGACCACCTATCGCGAGCAGACATAACCGTAGGACGGAATTTATTCCGTCTTATTGCCTCTGGTAGGACGGAATTTATTCCGCCTTATTGCCTTTCGGTAGAACGGAACTCATTCCGTTCAACTCCGGCCAGGTATAGATTCCTGTCGGAAAGTTAACGCTCTCATGCCGCGCGCAAAATCGAACGTGCGGCAATCAGCGGCTGTCGCACGCGAGTCGCTTGGGCGGCAAAAGTCTCGGCCGTAGCAATCTGCAGTCGCCCCTCACGGCGCAGGCCCGCTTGCACCCGCATCACCTTGGCCAGCAAAGTCCATTGCATCCCTCGCAGGCTGAGCTGTGCTAAATCAATCGACAGATGGCAGTTCTTGCGCCCGTCGGCTGCCGCCAGAACGGTGGACGTTGCTCGCCACCAGGCACACAAGCTGCCGGTCATGCCGCGCGCCGTTGCCGGTAAGGCCGTCGGTAACGTCCAAAGCCCATGCCGAAGTTGTCGCAGCGATCCGAGCGATGGCTCGGCCGCGCGGGTTGCGCCCGTGGGCAAGCAATCGACGATCGAAATCCCTTGCTTGATCAGCAAATCGTAATGCTCGCCGGCCGCGGTCGAATCGACCTGCAGCGAACGTAAATCGATGTTGCGGCGTTCGAGCAGGGCTTGCTCGCGGCGCAGCTTGCGGGCAAATTCGCTACGACCGCCAATCGAACCTGCGTCGATGGTCATACCGATCGCGTGCCCCGTCGAGCGGGCGACAATCGACCCGATAGCCGGTTCGCCGCTCGGCTGTGAAAAAAACCAAGTGCCGGCAATCTTGTACTGATCGCACAGGGTCAACAATCGTTCGACGATCAGGTTCTGATCGAGCCGGGTCGCGGCGTTCAGCGACACGGCAGCCGACTCGACCCTTGGACTGTCGGCATGGATCGACCAGGCGACCGATCCAATGTCGGCAGGTTTGGTCACACTAAGCGCTGTGCTATGCAACGTGGTCATCGTGACGCTCCTTCGTTACGGCCGCGATCCTCCCTTGCCTTGAACCCGCGTGCATCAAGAGTCTCGACATGGCGTTTCGGTTCACTCAACGAAATCGACCGGGGGCCGTCTTGACCGGATTCTTCGTTACACTGTTTGGCAAGCGCTGACGGTGATAACAATTGGGCAAACCGGAAACATTGTCGGAGTTTACCCTGCCGGCGGTTAGTTCGATGCCCAATCTAACAGCCCATTGAAAAATGCTTTTAGGTGCCACTGCCGGCTTGTTAGACGTAGAAGGTCGTAACTGCTGATTATGCTGCTGCTTTGAGAGTTTCACAGCGCTATCGAACTCGCGTCGAATTTCGTCAAACATACGATCAGCTTCTTGCGTAAGATCAAAACGCGAGCATCCGTCCGATACGAACTGACGAAACTCGACTTGACCGGCGAACGTCGCAATCAGTTTACCGCGTCGATCCTTGACGACGTTAATTCCGTTTCGGTTTTTCTTGTCTTTGCCGGTCTCGCCGAACAAGTGAAGCAGAAATTCCTTAACGTCATCGTGCGACAGCTTGCGCCAGTCTCGACCTTTGTATTTCATCGTTAGGGCGAGTCGAGTCAGCATGGCAGCTTGTTGCGTTTGCTCGATAGACGGCAAATGGGCAATCGTATCGTTCAGAACTTGCAAACGATCCGTGATGGCTTGTTTCTGCGATATGAGTTCGACTTGCTTTGAAATCAACAGGTCGGCACTCGCCCCATTCAGAATCGCATCGACTAGACGCCCGATCTTTGTTTCGCTCTTGATCATTTCCCTTTGAAGTTGATCACGTTCTTTGACGAACTCTGCCCGTTGCGCACCCGTCGGCATGGCTCGTTTGACTGCCGCATTGAACGCCGGTTCGTCAAGAAAGGCGTTATACAAATGATTCAATACGGCAGGTTCGATTTCGTCGCCGCGAATGCCTTTGAACGAACAGTTTTCTGAGTCCTTGCTGCTATTGTGTCGGTAGTAGATATTGCCGAGGAGCTTTTGATGGGTGGACTTACGGTCAGATTGCTCGAACGCTAAAAGCGGCGCGTTCAACGGTGCAATACTGGACCCGTTCTGTCGCCAGCCGCTGTACGAACAATTAGTTAGGTCTCGGGCAGCGTTCTGTCGCGTTGAGTCTGCAAATCACGTATTGCGACGAACGTTGTTGTCTCAATTCTCTTGATCGAAAAGCGTTAGTACACACTTGCATACGCTCTACAACGGCATCATCGACTCTCGCAAGCTATTCTGACTTAGCGGAAGACGGTGAAGGACACTGGCGAGTCGCGTTCAATTGCCTTTGCGTTATACCCCATAAGGTCGGGTGAGGATTGTTTTTCGCGCCAATACTCGCGTTGTCAACTTCTGTCATTCATCACGAACGAGAATGTCGGCTTCGTACTTTTTTCGTTCTCTGATGAGAATTTGAAGTTCTTCTAAAAATGTTTTCTGAAGGTCAACGTGTTCAAGAAAATCTTCGTCGGTAGGATGATCTTCATCGACCGCAATTCGTCGGCTGATCTCAAACAAATACCAAATAAATGCTAAGTTGTATCGGTTATGGTGCGCGATCGTCAGACGAACTTCGTTATCTTCAACCACTTCAAACGATGGACAGGAAGTCTGAAAACGACGATCTGCATTGAGCACTGCTCAACATTTGAAACTTTGAAGCATCAGGACCATTCGCATGGATTTGACAAAGATTTCTCGAAATTGTGGACAACGTGCGTCCACGTCACACCGAATTGGATCGAAGCTTGCGATAATGACCAAATGATTCGTTACAAAAGCAAAACAGGGTTTAGAAACCGGTTTTGGTGCGTGCGTTCGCCATTAAAAACGTGGTTAGTCTCGGCATGACCGAGTTCAGCGAGACAGAAAACTGGATTCACTTCAAGAACACCCAAGGCGTACACTTCTCCTGTTGTCGCTTTTGTCCCTCTCAGGAAAAGTTTCCAAATATAACCCGTTACTTTGACTGCCCGGGTACACCGATCGTGTTTCCTCGACAACTGCGCGAAGCCTGTCTGACCGCAGAAATCTTTTCCCGCGATAATGAACACAACAACGTGGTTAGGGTCGCCCTTCAACCTAGTCGCGACCGCAAACCTGCCGTATTGCGAATTCGTGGTGAAGGCAGCATGGGCCGGTATCAACAAGTCTATAAAATCGAGTACGATGGACCGTTGATTAGTTGCGGGATTGGGCCACTACGGTTGGCCGAGCTATTGCAGCGATTCAGCCGATTCGAGATTTCCGACAAACGATTGACAGCGATTGGTGACAAATTCGTTTACGTCCTGGCACTAGGGATCGAAGACCGAGATCAAGATAAGGTAGCAACTGAATGTCGATCCACGATATTACGATTAAGTGCAAGAACTTTAAGTGCTTTTCCAACGAAGCACAGGGGTTCGACTCAGGGCTAACGCGCACTCTGGGTAATTTAGGCTGGCGCGATAAGCTGCTGGATAGTATACAAGATGCTTTCCACTTTCGCTCGCTCGAGCGGTCATGG
>JAYTAU010000218.1:0-4640 GCA_043737375.1 Planctomycetia bacterium | reverse complement strand
GCAGCAACACAGTATGGTCGCAACAACATGTGACTGCACGTGAATGCAGCTACTATATAGTGTGCGTTAGCCCTGGGCGTGGCCCTCTCCGGGGTAGCCTAAATCAACGCAACACGGCAGATGGCTTGGATCGTGCGGTCGATCAGTATATCGAGTATCCTCAACCGGGGCGAATCATGCCCAATGGAGGGCAGTGGGCCAGTGGGAATGGCACCCGGCGGCACTGCGAACAAGCGGCGTAAAAAACAACCCGCCCACTATCCGAAAGTCGTGGGCCAACGCAATGGATCCATTAGCCGTCGGCGCGATTTTTCTTCAGTCACATTGGGGTAGTCAAGTAGCGTATCGCAAACCGACTATTACTGCCGCCATGTGAGACGTCGAGGGCAGCTAATCGGCGAACCCACCATTACGAAATTGCCATGAATAATGAGGACAAACTTGTATGATCGCCACCAGATTCCGCCGACGGCTTCGCGATTTCTTGCACTTCATCGCTATCTGGGTAGCGATAGGCGCTAGCGCTATCATCGCCGACGAACCAGCAAAATCTGCGGAAGCCAAGTTGCCTTCGCAGCAGCAGCTAACGAACGTAAAAGCGTTTCGTGAATCAATCGAGAAACGACTTTGGGGAGATTGGAATATCACTTCGCAACAGAGTACGGATTACGGCACTCGTGTGGAGATGCCGGAGCGGTCGTTTTTCTTCGGCCCAAGTGGTACCGATTATCGCTGGGCCTATTACGACCAACACAACATGGACCGCCATGCCGCAATGATTCTAGATATGACTATTGACCCGATGCGACTCGACTTGATTTATAGACGATATGACTCGCATTCGCATTTCGACGTCACTCCCGGAATTTTAAAGTTCGACGGCGAACGTTTGATCTGGGTGACGGGTACGTCGGAAAGATATACTTGGACTGGCGAGTACAAGTCGCGACCCACTAGTTTCAAACTCGCTGCGGGAAAAAAATTGCAGGAGTTCGTTAGACCGTCCCTAAACGATCGCGATAAACCAGTCGACCTCAGTCCGGTCAAGCTGGAACAAAAACGTGTATCGTTGTCCTCCGATCTGGATGCGGTGCGCGCGCTTAAAGTGACGATCGCTGAACGCATTCACGGCGTATGGGATTCTTACCCCGAGATTTCAACATCTCAAAAAGGCTTTGATACCTATGGCGGGCTTGAGTTCACATTCGAACCGCAAGCCATCCAAGCTGTAATTCCTTATACAGAGGTCAGCGAGCCGATTCTCGGTGTTTTTGTGGATGTCACAGCTATTCCTATTCGTATGGACTTATTAACTGATCAGCACGACGATCCGCGTGATAAGTATCGAAACGATCGTACGCTCACGTTCCCTCACGCTAAGCCGGGGGTGATCAAGCTCGAAAACGACAAACTGACTTGGGTGTTCAGCGACAAGCCGCAGCCGTTTCGCACCGATGGCAAGTACAGCAATACGCCCAAGGATTTTGACATCGCCCGCAAAGAGCATGCGACCTTGCTAGAACTCGTCAAAAAACCGGCGAAGAAATGATCCGCCGTTGTAAACGGAGTAGCGGAGTTTCTGCGCCGTTAGGCGCATCGTAGGTTAGGCTTCAGCCTGACGTGAGCGACCCATTCGATCAGGCTAAAGCCTAACCTACGTTACCCGCCCGCTTGACGTTTTGAGCCGTCGCGGGTACATTCGCAGCTTCGTTTTCGCGGAAAAACTGCGGTGTTTCTGCGCGCCGGGCGGGCATTCGTCCGGCTCGGGCGATGTTGCCGGGTTACGATTCGGATTCTCTGCAACGTCGATCCCACCCATTGCAATGGGTGGGTTTGGCCGACGACTTCAATACTGCTTTCGACACTGTTCAATCGAGGAACGTTATCAAGATGGCTACTGTGAACAAGATGGCTAGCAAATCGGGCGATAAGGCGAACAAAGCTTCCAGCGGGTCGAACGGAGCTGGCGCCGGTAAGAAAGCCGACAAGCTGATCTACTACTTCGGCAAAACCCGTACCGAAGGCCGTGGCGATCAAAAGCAACTGCTCGGCGGCAAGGGCGCGAACCTGGCCGATATGACCTCGATCGGCCTGCCCGTCCCTCCCGGTTTCACCATCACCACGACCTCGTGCGATCTGTACTACAAGAACGGCGGCAAACTGCCGCCGGGCTTGATGGACGATGTGCGTAAGAACGTCGCCACGCTCGAAAAAGAGCTGGGCAAAAAATTCGGCGACGATAAGAACCCGCTGTTGGTCTCCGTTCGCTCCGGCGCGGCCGCCAGTATGCCCGGCATGATGAACACCATTCTTAACCTGGGCTTGAACGACGTCAGCGTCGCCGGCTTGGCCAAAGCGACCGGTAACGAACGGTTCGCTTACGACAGTTATCGCCGCGTGATCAACATGTTTGGCGACGTGGTGGTCGGCGTCGACCACGAGCATTTCGAAGAGGCGTTCGACAAGATCAAAAAGAAGTACAAGGTCCAGCTCGACACGGACGTGCCGACCGAAGGACTGAAAGAACTCTGCGAAGCGTACAAGAAGACGTACCAGCAGCATTACGGCAAGCCGTTTCCGCAAGACCCGTTGCAACAGCTTGAACTGGCGATCGAAGCCGTCTTTGCAAGCTGGATGCAGCCCCGCGCGATGAAGTATCGCCAGGTCGAGAACATCAGCGGCCTGTTGGGCACCGCCGTTAATATTCAGTCGATGGTGTTCGGCAACATGGGCGACGACTCGGGCACCGGCGTCGCGTTCACTCGCAATCCGTCGACCGGTGAGAACAAGTTCTACGGCGAGTTCCTCATCAATGCCCAGGGCGAAGATGTGGTCGCCGGCATTCGCACTCCGCTGCCGGTCAGCGAAATGCCCAAGTGGAATAAGGCGATCCACGGCGAACTGATGAAGATCAAGGACAAACTCGAAGCGCACTACAAGGACGTGCAGGACATCGAGTTCACCATCGAGAAGGGCAAGCTGTACATGCTGCAAACTCGCAACGGCAAGCGCACCGGCGCGGCGGCCGTGCGGATTGCTGTCGAACTTGTCAAAGAGAAGCTAATCGACGAAGTCACCGCAATCAAGCGCATTCCGGCCAGCGATCTCAATCAACTGCTACTGCCGAGCTTCGATCCGGCGGCCAAGAAAAAGGCCGAAGTGCTGACGATCGGCCTGCCCGCTTCGCCCGGCGCGGCGTTTGGCAAGTTGGCATTCACCGCGGCCGAAGCGGTCGAGCGCACCGCAGCCGGCGAGAAAGTCTTGCTCGTCCGCAAGGAAACCAACCCCGAGGATATCGACGGCATGCATTCCGCCGCCGGCATTCTGACCAGCACCGGCGGTATGACCAGCCATGCGGCGGTGGTCGCACGCGGGTGGGGTCGATGCTGTGTGGCCGGAGCGGGCGAAATCACGATCGACGAGAAGGGCAAGAAGATCACCGTCAAAGGAAAAACTTACGGCGGCAAAGACGTGCTGAGTATCGACGGCTCGACCGGCGAAGTGATGGTCGGCGAAATCGCCACGCAAGAGGCCAAAACCGGCGGCGATTTCGGCACCGTGATGAAGTGGGCCGACAAGTATCGCACGCTTAAAATTCGCACGAATGCCGACACGCCGGCCGACGCCGAGCGCGCTCGCGAGTTTGGGGCCGAGGGGATTGGCCTCTGTCGCACGGAGCATATGTTCTTCGAAGGCGATCGCATTCAAGCGATGCGGGAGATGATTCTGGCCGAGACCAAAGAGGCTCGCGTCGCCGCGCTCACCAAGTTGCTGCCCTATCAACGCAGCGACTTCGAAGGCATCTTCAAAGCGATGAAGGGTCTGCCCGTCACCATTCGCACGCTCGATCCGCCGCTCCACGAATTTTTGCCGCACGACGAAAAGAGCCAAAAGGATATGGCCGCACGCTTGGGTGTCAGCCCCGCCAAGGTCAAGACTCGCGTCAGCCAATTGCACGAGATGAACCCGATGTTGGGCCATCGCGGTTGTCGCTTGGCGGTCACCTATCCTGAAATCCTGGAGATGCAGGTCACGGCGATCGTTGAAGCGGCGATCAACTGCCGCAACAAAAAGATCGACGCTCAGCCCGAGATTATGATTCCGCTGGTCGGCACGGCTCGCGAACTGGAATCGCTGCGCGAGCTGACGGTCGCCACGATCGAAAAGGTGATCAAGGCCAAGAAGTTCACCGCCAAGCTGGATATTCCAGTCGGCACGATGATCGAGATTCCACGTGCGGCGCTCACGGCCGACGAGGTGGCCAAGCATGCCGACTTCTTCAGCTTTGGCACTAACGACCTGACGCAGATGACGTTTGGCTTTTCGCGCGACGACATCAACACGTTCCTGCCGGATTACCTTAAGCAAGAACTGCTGCTGCGCGATCCGTTCCAGACGCTCGACACCTGCGGCGTGGGGCAGTTGGTCGACATGGCGGTGACCAAGGGTCGTCAGACCAAGGATAAGCTCAAGTGCGGCATCTGCGGCGAACATGGCGGCGATCCGCTGTCGATCGCATTCTGCCACAAGGTGGGCTTGGATTACGTAAG
The DNA here is from genome assembly GCA_043737375.1 of Planctomycetia bacterium. Lineage (GTDB taxonomy): Bacteria > Planctomycetota > Planctomycetia > Pirellulales > JALHPA01 > JAWXCH01. The sequence continues at coordinate 90 of JAYTAU010000218.1, read as the reverse complement.
CTGCTCGCCGTTCCGCGTGCCGATCGCGCGGCTAGCGGCGGCCCAAGCGGCGGTCAGTCAGAAGAAGTAAGCGAGAGATTGAAAATGGAA
>JAYTAU010000217.1:0-4641 GCA_043737375.1 Planctomycetia bacterium | reverse complement strand
CCCATTGCAATGGGTGGGCTTGGCTTTGAGATCTTCGAAACGGCACCAATAAACCCGTCGAATACAAATGTCCACGCTTCCCAACCGCTATATCACCGAGCAAGAGTACTTGGCGTTCGAGCGCGAATCGCCTATCAAGCACGAGTATTACCGTGGCGAAGTCTTCGCCATGACTGGGGCCACTCGCGAACATAATTTGATCGTAGCCAACTTGGTGCGGCGTCTCGGAAATCAACTCGATGGCAAGCCATGCGAGACGTATCCCAGTGATATGCACGTCTGGATCGAAGCGGTCGGGCTATACGCTTACCCGCATGTCAGCGTAGTCTGCGGCGAGCCGGAATTTCGCGACGGGCACTTCGATACATTGCTTAATCCGAGGGTCGTGATCGAAGTTCTCTCCGACTCGTCCGAGAACTATGACCGCGGCAAGAAGGCCGAACACTATCGCAAGAATGCCTCGGTCGATCACCTGTTGTTAGTAGCTCAAGATCGCGCACACTTGGAGTTGTATTCGCGCGGGCCGGAAGGCACTTGGATATTGACTGAGGCTGATCAACTAGACCAAACCATTGAACTGCCCGCCATTGATTGCCGGTTGCTGCTCGCCGAGGTATACGACAAAGTCAAGTTTCCCGAACCAACAACCGCTGTCTAAGAGGAAGAAATGTCACGCAAAGGCGTAAAGGACGCAAAGCAATCAGGCGAAGATTTTGCGCATGAACGAATCTGACTAGCCTGTTTTAATTGGTGCGCGGCAATCGCAGCTTGCGAAGGCTTCGTTTGAAAGTTGATGTTGATTCGAGAGTTCGATCCACTTCGCGACCTTTGCGCCTTTGCGTGAAACCTTCTTTGATAAACCGCTAACAAATCAGGCATGCTCTCCGGTATTTCCGTCTTTTGTTTCGCCGCTAGCTATACGGTCGCCTTGCTGCTCGAAGCAACGCGGTTGTTCTTTCGTAGCGGTGTGCGCGGAGCGCTCATGTTGGGCTTCGCCGGCGCAGGCTTGATTGCCCACACGTTGTTCTTGATCTACCGGGCAATCACATCGACCGGGGCACCGCTGTCGAGCGAATTCGATTGGTATTTGCTGGGGGCATGGGCCCTCGTCGCGGCTTACTTATATTCCATCTTTTACCAACCCAGAGTGCAGTTGGGGCTGTTTTTGCTGCCGCTGATCTTGGCGTTGATCGGCATGGCACAGTTCAGTACGCGCGAACCGTTTGCGCAACATCCAGCGGCACAAGTCTGGGGTGCGGTGCATGGCATCTTTTTACTGATCGGCTATGTCGCGGTGATCGGCGGTTTCGTCGCCGGACTGATGTATCTGATGCAAGCCCACCGACTCAAACGAAAAACATTGCCCAGTGCGGGCTTGCGGTTGCCTAGCCTCGAATGGCTCGAAACGGTCAACTCTCGGGCCATTGTCATTTCGGCCGTCGCGGTCGCAGCCGGTTTTATCTCAGGTATTTTGCTCAACGTCATCAACCGCCGGCACAATGTCGACTACGTCCCTTGGAGCGATCCGGTCGTGTGGCGATCGGGGGGAATGTTGGCCTGGCTAATCGCCGCGGCGTTGTTCAGTTCGTTCTACCGTCCGGCGCAGCGTGGACGCAAAGTCGCTTACCTGACGGTCGCCAGCTTCGTGTTTCTGGCGGTTACGGTGGCCATTCGCTTGTGGGTGCCGTCGGAACATAAGGCGAAAGAGACGGCATGCAACGATTTACGAATTACGAATTACGAATTACGAATTTGCGGTTGCAAAATCACGGATCGGCGGCGCGAGTTTCTCCTTGAGGAGCCGCTCGGATGAAACTGCAAATGATCGGCTGCAGCCATCACAACGCGCGGATCGAAGTCCGCGAGCGGCTGGCGTTCAACCCCACGCAAGCAGCCGCCGCGCTCGACCATTGGCGACGCGCATTCCCCAATACCGAAGCGGTGCTGTTGTCGACCTGCAATCGGGTCGAGGTCTACACGGCCAGCGACGCCGCGAGCGACGGCCCTTCGCACCATCAGGTCGCCGAGTTTCTCGCCAATTTTCACGGGCTCGATCTGATCGCGGTGTTCGACGATCTTTTCGAACAGTCGGGCGAGGGCATGGTGCGGCATCTGTTCACCGTGGCGGCCAGTCTCGACAGCATGGTGCTGGGCGAGCCGCAGATTTTGGCGCAGGTCAAACAGGCCTACCAACTGGCGCAAGAACACGAAAGCGCCGGCCCTTTGACGCACGAGATCTTTCAAACGGCGCTTCGCGCGGCCAAGCGCGTCACCAACGAAACATCCATCAATGAGCGTCGCGTCAGCATTCCCAGCGTCGCGGTAGCCGACTTTGCCCGCGAAATTTTCGAGCGGTTCGACGATAAGCGCGTGCTGGTGATCGGAGCCGGGGAGATGGCCGAAGAAACCTTGCGTTACCTGAAAGATGAAGGCGCTCGCGACATTTCCGTGATCAATCGCAATTTCGAACGAGCGGAATTACTGGCCCGGCAGTTCATGGGTCGGGCCGCGCGTTGGGAGCAGCTTGACGCACTGTTGGCCGATGCCGACCTGGTGATCAGCACGACCGGCGCGAGTCAGCCCGTGGTCACGCTCGATCGCTTCAAGCAGATCGAAACGCAACGATTTCAGCGACCGTTGTTCATTCTCGATTTAGCGGTGCCGCGCGATTTCGAGCCGGCAATCTCCGACCGTTTGGGGGTGTATCTGTACTCGATCGACGATCTCGAACGTGCTTGTCAAAAGAATCGGCAGCAGCGCGACCGCGAACTGCCCCGTGCGCTGGCCATTATCGAAGAAGAGACGCAAAGATTCATGGGCGAGTTGCATCACCGTGCGACCAGCCCGATCATACAGCGGTTGCGGCAAGGCTGGCAAACATTACGCGACCAGGAGCTGAAACGGCTGTTCAACAAGTTGCCGTCGCTCGGTTCGAACGAGCGCAGTGAAATCGAACAATCGTTCGATCGTTACGTGAACAAGCTGTTGCACCCGCCGCTGGAATCACTGCGTGATGAGGCGCGTCACGGCGTGCCGCACGGCTTGCTCGAAGCGCTCAAGCGGCTATTTCATTTGAAAGACTGACCCGGAGGACGGAATAAATTCCGTCTTATCAAACGAAAGCCGGAAACGACTCTGCCTTGATGATCTGCCGATGCTCAAAGGCGGAATAATTTCCGTCCTACATCTCAAACTACTCGTCGGCGACTTCTTCTTCCTCTTCTTCGTCATCATCTAAATCGTCGTCATCGTCTTCCCATTCATCGTCATCATCTTCGTCTTCTTCTTCGTCATCCTCGTCTTCGTCGTCAACCTCTTCCCATTCGTCCTCGGCTAAGTCATCTTCTTCTTCCTCTTCTTCTTCGTCGTCTAGCTCATCTTCTTCATCTTCTTCATCTTCGTCATCATCTTCTTCGTCTTCGTCTTCCAAATCATCATCCTCTTCTAGCTCGTCGTCTTCGTAGTCCTCGTCTTCATCCTGCTCCATAACGTCGTCTTCATCTTCGTCCGTGCGCTTGGCAGCAAACAAATCAGGCAGGCGACCGTCGCGCGCATCGCGCGCCAAGTTCAACCAAGACTCACCAAAAATTTCGTCGACCGTCAAGTCCGAGAGGGCAATGGCCATTACTTCAAATCCTCCACGTCTTCGCGCAGGCTGGGGTCAGGGATTCCAATCGCCAGGCTCGCGCCCGGCAAAATATCGCTAGCCGCCCGTTCCGGAATTTCATTCCTTCGAAGGGCTTCGGCGCGCGGCAACTCGTCTAAGTGCCGCAGGCCGAAGACCTGCAAAAATCGCTTTGTGGTCGAATACATCAGCGGCCGGCCCAACTCATCGGCCCGTCCGGTGATCCGTACCAAATCCCGTTCCATCAATTGTCGTAAAATATCACCGCATTGCACACCGCGAATGGCTTCAATATCGGCCCGTAACACCGGCTGACGATATGCAATTACCGCCAAGGTTTCCAAAGCCGGAACACTCATCCGTATTTCAACCGGCGACTGCAATATCCGCCGCAGCCAGGGCCCGAACATCGGTCGGGTCATTAGCTGAAAACCGCCCGCAACCTCTTCCACCCGAAACGCACTGCCGCTTTTGTCGTAAATACTGTTCAGACTACGCGTTAACGTCCTAGCCGAGGTTCCGTCAGCCAGGTTCGTCAGTTGTGCTATTCTTCGGCTCGAAATCGGTTCTCGCACCAAAAAAAGTGCCGCTTCGACCCGTGCTAAATCGTCATTTCGCCAATGCGGACCTCGTTGTAACTCACCTAAACTCGTGTTGATAGCATTTTTAATGTCGGCAGGCGAAGCAGCCTTCGAACTTAACTGCCGGATTCTGTTTTGCCAGAATCGACTTAGTCGCAAATTCCGACCGGTTTTCAACCAACTACCACAAAACCAGCCACTGCTCGACCTACAAGCACTTGGCCGGCCAACTCGCCTAGGCCGCATCATCGTTGACCGTTTGAAAATCGGCTTCATCGCTTGCCGGTATGGTGTTGAAGCGATGGCGTTTAGATACCCTCGCGGCAACACTTTACCGACCAACCTGGGTTGTGGCAACCAGCCAGTCCCCAGGTTGCAATTATCGAGTTGCCGCGCGTCGTCGAAAGCCATGCCAACCGCCCTCGTTGAATACAC
>JAYTAU010000216.1:0-11316 GCA_043737375.1 Planctomycetia bacterium | reverse complement strand
CGACCGGCTTGTGCCGCTTCCGGCACGGACGATCGGTGTTAAACTGCACAAAACGCACGGCCCCGATGTACGAGGTCCTGGTCCCTGTCGCCCGATCCCCATTTTTTGCCTCCTTCCCTTGCTTGCTATATACAGTAAGGTTTCTGTATATTTGCCAATCAACTTCGCTGACCGAACCATCCCTGCGCAGTGCTCATGCAATTCGAACAGAGTAAGACACTTGCGTCGCGAAGCTACGTGGGCTTGGTTTTAAGCCAGTTTTTGGCGGCATTCAACGACCAAGCGATCCATATCGTCGCAATATTCTACGCCAGCGACATGCTCGTGCGTTATGCGCATGTTCAGCCGTTCGATCATAAACTGGTTTTGGCGATTGTAACCGCCTGTTTTATCTCGCCGTTTTTTTTCTTTTCTCCTTGGGCCGGAGTGCTGGCCGATAAATTCAGCAAGCGTTCGACGATCATCTTTTGGAAATTGGCCGAGGTGGTGATCACCGGGCTGGCGTTGGTTGCATTTTTGTTGCCGCATGCCACGGATCTGTTCGCGGCATCCTCGCAAACGATGGCAATGATCAGCGCGTATTTGTTGATCGCCTGCGTGTTTATGATGGGCACGCACAGCGCATTTTTTGTGCCGGCCAAGTATGGCGTCATGCCCGAAATACTGCATACCTCGGTACTCTCGCGAGGTAACGGCTTGTTGGAAGGGACCAGCTTCGTTTCGCAGATTCTGGGCACGTCGTTCGGCGGAATTTTATACGCCCATCTGGCCGGCAAAGTCAAGCTGGGCGTGCTGTATCCTGGGCGCGAGTGGATTATCGGGGCCATTTTGCTGGGCTTGGCCATCGTGGGAGCCGTGTTCTCGTTTTTGCTGCGACCCATGCCGGCCGCCGCGCCCGAGAAAAAGCTGTCGCTGAATCCGCTGGTGCCGATGGCGGCAAATTTTCGAGAACTTCGCCGGTCGCGATCGTTGGTTTTGGCGACCATCGGCATCGCGTTTTTTACATTCATGACGTTGTATATGCGTCAGAGTTTGTTTTTCGAAGGCGAAACGGCCAAAGAACTTGCCAGCATGAAATCCGACTTGAAGCATATCGAGGATGGGGAACGCCAAGCCGCTTTGTCGGAATCGGAACGCGTGGCTGCCGCATCGCAAATCGAAGCGACGGTCGAAGGCATGACCGACGATCAAGAGGCCGAGCTACGCATCGCCATGTTGGTGGCGCTGATCGGACTGGGTGTCGGAATCGGCTGTTCGGTCGCGGGACAAATGTCGGGTAATCGGCTGGAGCTGGGACTAGTGCCGGTCGGCGGTGTCGGCATGATGTTGATGACCCTCGCGCTGGCGATTGCCACGCCGGCTAATCTACAAGTTGTGACCATTATTTGTCTGATTTCAATCGGCTTTTCGGCCGGTTTGTATATCGTGCCGATGTACACGTTGTTACAGCATCGCGCGCCGAAGGACAGCAAGGGCAGCATGGTCGCCACGAGTAATTTTTTGAACGTGACCGGCGGCCTGGTAGCAGTGATCGTGTTTTACTTCGTGACGTTTGCGCTTCAATCGCTGATGGGCTTGAACCTGACCGGCGAGGACGCGGTTCGCGACACGGACACGCTGCGGCAATATATTTCGCAACTACAACAGGCCGAACGTATTCCGCCTTTGTTGTTTGTGTCGGCCAGTGTGATCACGGCCATAACGCTATTCGTGCTGATTTGGCAACGGCCCGATTTTTTGATTCGCGCGTTGTCATGGTTGCGGTTGCCGGCCCGTCGCAGATTGCGCGCCGTCAACGCCGACCATCTACCGGCGAACGGGCCGCTGATATTGGCCACGAACTGCCGGGGTACGGAGCAGTGGATGTATGTGGTTGCGGTCATCGATCGCTACACCCGTTTCGTGGCGCCGGCAGTCAACGACCATCAGCAAGCGGGCTTACTGCGATTCTCAAAACGATTGGGGCTATCGCTCTCTCAGTCCGACAGCGGTAGTCACAGTGCGGCGCTGACGGACCATGTTGCAGCCGACCATGTTGCAATCGATCGGGCGGTAACCGATCAGTTAGTCGCCGATGGTGTTGCGACATTGCGAGATGGCAACTTGGTGGGCTTGTTTCTTGGCGACGGAGCGCTCTCGACAGCGGGCGCGGAGTTGTTGGCGCGACTACAATCGCAGGCGCCATCGTCCATTCTGCCGGTTTATTGCGGAGAGTATCCGGCCCAAGAGCCGGGTGCCACCGTCGTGCAGGGCCGCATGAGCGTGGTCGTCGGCGACGCGCTACCGGCGGGCACTTCGCTTGCAGCTGTCGCCGCGGCGTTGGCCAAGTTGGGACGATAATAGTCGCGGCCACGCTTTCATATTCGAGCTGGAATGAGATTCCTTAGATTGGCTCCAAGCATGCTATAATCCAAACACTCGGTAGCGCTATTCACACGCGGCGAAACAATGCACTCCAAGCTTGCTGAAATTACCTACGACGTCGAATTGCAACCGGGCGAGCCGTTGCGTTTGCCCGAGGATGCCGCAGCCATCCTCGGCCCGGGTCATTGGCGCGTTTCAATACGACCGGCCGACGAACATTCGGAAAAAAGCGCGATTCGCCGCCATGATGGCTTCTTGAATAGTTACGCTGCCGAAGACGAAGGGCTGTACGATGATTATTCTGCCCGGTGAGTTTTGGGTCGCGGACATACCATTCACCAGTGCAATTGGCTCCAAGAAGCGTCCGGTGCTTGTTCTTTGGCTGGATGGTTCCGACTTGATTTGTGCGGCCGTGACGACGGCTCAACCGCGATCAATTTGATGTCTTGCTGGCAGATTGGAGCGCCGCTGGCTTGCGGTTGCCGTCGACAGTACGTCTCTCTCGGCTCGATTGTCTTGAGCAGTCGTTGTTATTAGGTCGAATCGGCAAAATTTCCCGGGCCGATGGGGAGAAGATCAAACAATCCTAGACCGATTATGTTCGGCCACAGTTTTGATTGGGAACATAGGTTCCCGTTTTACAACCCCGCCGCTTTGCGAACATGCTGGCGCACATAGAACAAGATCGCGTGCAGTCCGCGGGCGCGGACCATGCCTAGAATCTGCGCCAGGCCCATCCGGTTGAGAAAGCTGGATTCGACGGACATCACTTCGTCGGGCGTAGCGCCGTTGAAAGCATCCACCAAGATGCCGACGAAGCCCCTGACGGTCGGCGCCTCGGGTGCGACCCAGGCATGCATCTCGACCAGCCCCGCGTTGACTTCGGCCCAAATGAAGACCGGCGTTTGACATTCGTGTACGCGATGTTCGCCAGACAGTCGCTGCTGCTCGTAATCGGGCGGCAGCGCGGGCAGATTCTCGGAGAACTCGAGCAGCAGTTCCAGCCGTTCGCGCGGTTCCAGTTCCGAGAATTCGGCGACGATTAGATCGAGCTTGTCGGCAGCGGCCATTGAGTCAAGAGTTGCGTGCGATTACATTTCAACCGCCGGCTTCGCCGGGGGATATTGAATTATCACGAGACAATCGTCGTACTGAATTTCGAATTGCCAGTTCGATGTTGTCCCCCGACGAAGCCGGGGGCTGATCCGATTGAACAACCCGCCGATTACGGCCCGGTCGGAATCGGATCGACTGCTTCGACGGTTTGATCGACGCTTTCTTCAGCCGTGAAGGGCTTAGCTGGGCCAGTCTTACCCGCGCTCGGCTCTCCTGCGCCGCGTTCGATCGGCAAACCAACCGAATTGCCCCATTCGGTCCACGAGCCGTCGTAATTCTTGACTGCCGGATAACCCAATAGATATTGCAACACGAACCAAGTATGGCTCGACCGTTCGCCGATCCGGCAATAGGCGATCGTGGTGCCGCGGCGCTTCAGACCGCACTCTTTGGCATAAATTTTTTCCAGATCTTTGGCGCTTTTGAATGTGCCGTCTTCGTTGGCCGCACGCGGCCAAGGAATGTTCACCGCGCCGGGGATATGCCCGGCACGCAACGCGCCCTCTTGCGGGTAATCGGGCATATGCAACAGTTCGCCGGTGAACTCGCCGGGCGAACGCACATCGATCATTTGCTTGCCCTGCTTCATATGCTTAAGCACTTCGTCGCGGAACGCGCGGATCGAACCGTCAGGGTCCTTCGCCTGATAGGTAGTAACCGGGTAAGTCGGCTCGGTTTCTTTGACCCAAGGTCGACCGTCCAGTTCCCACCGCTTGCGACCGCCGTTCATGATCAGGCACTTCTCGTGACCAAACAGCTTAAAGCACCAAAAGGCGTAGCAAGCCCACCAGTTGTTTTTGTCGCCATAGAAAACGACGGTCGTGTCGTTGCCGATTCCCTTTTCCCGGCAGAGTTTTTCGAACTCGGCCTTGCCCACGTAGTCGCGCACCACGGCGTCTTGAAGATCGGTCTGCCAGTCGATGCGAACCGCACCTGGGACATGCCCTTGATGATAGAGCAGCACATCTTCGTCGCTTTCGACGATCCGAACGCCAGGATCATGCTTGTGCTGGTCGACCCAATCGGTCGTGACCAAGACTTCGGGATGTGCGTATTCTGCCATAAGCGGCGATGCTCCTTTTGCTGCAATCAAATTGAACTGCAATTGAATTGAATTTGTGATACGCCTGTGATCCATGCCCCGCGGGTCATCAGATCATTCAGGCGTGAGTGCATGTATGTCAATTAAAGTGGCCGCCCAAGCGTTGCGTGCCGGCGGCCATGCCTCTCTAGAGCGCATTGTAGCGGATCAAGCGATGATCGTCAGCCCGATGAAGGGACGATGAATGCCAAATCGATCTCACCTGCGGCGGGGGTGCCATGCCCACTGCCCTGAGTGGGCATGAGAACGAGTCGATAAGTTCGTTGAAATATCAAAGAAGCTCGCCAAGCCATCATGCCCACGCAAAGCCGTGGACATGGCACCCGCGCGTGAACGCGTTTATCGCTTGATCGGCCTGGGCAGCAGTTCCCAGAGTTGCGGGTAACTGCCCGCTTTGCGAATCGCAGCCAACAGATCGTCGCGCGTGCCTTCGGCTTTGCGACCTTCATGTGCCAGCAGAATGGTGCGGTCCTGAGCGGCTACTTCGAGATCGGTCAGCTCGGTCTGTCGACCAAATTTGTCGACAATCGCAGTGCGAACCGCAGTCGCGGCGTAATCGATATCGCGGGCCATCGACATTAAGATAATTCCCGCTGTTTACTGGTCGGCTGTTCATTGACCACGTGTTTACTGATCGCTGTCCGACGATTCATAATAATTCGATTCTTGGTCACTCGGGCGATCGGTGCGAGGCGGCTCGGTCTTTTTAACGACGCGGCTTTTCCGCTTGTCGTCAGCCTTCTGTCGCTTGTCCATTTCGCGCCGTCGTTTGGCATACGTATTTTGATTTTTTGCCATAATTCCCTTACTGACACCTGGTGATTACCGTCGGCGCGAGCGGACCATTCTGTCCACCCGGTGTCGGGTAGTTGGCAATAAATTGCTAATATACAAGCCCCCGGGCCAGACAGTATGCTGTCTGGCCCGAGAACCGTTTAGCTTTGACGTCGATGATCGCTTGGAAAAGTGATCGAATCGTTACCGTGTCGATATGACGTTGAAATGCAACAGAATTTCAATGACGGATCGTCAAAAAAGGCCCTATCTGCATTCACCGTCGTGTCAACTAGGCAACCGTGACCGATTCGGCACAAGGACCCTTGGGGCCGCGGCCTTCCTTGTACTGAACCTTTTGTCCTTCGTGGAGGTTTTCGAACGACGTCCCTTGGACAGCCGAGTGATGGAAGAACAGGTCGCCCCGTTCAGCCTCAATGAATCCAAAACCCTTGTCCGCAATCAGCTTCTTGATCTTGCCTTCAGCCATGACTTAAACACTCACAAAAAAAGAAAATCGTACTGTCGCCGGCTGTTCGGATATCGAACGAGCTACGGCGGATCGTGGTGCCCTGACTTGGTTTCAGGAGAATACACCGCGACTATCGAAACATCCGCGAAAGATCACCCACAGGTAACCCAAAGAGGAAGAATCTTTAAGAAAGCGGGCGTGGCCTCGGCCAACCCACGCCCCGATTATACCCCAGGGGTGGCTGAGGGGATAGTGCATTGTGTGGAATTTGGGGTTGAGATGGCCGAAGGGTAAATTTAATTGCCCAAAGCACGGATAAAGCACAAATAGCGCGATTAAAAAGACCAATTATGCCCGAAATTGCCGGCTAGTCCGCTTTTTCTTACGTCTATTTTCCGCATTGGATGCAGCCAGAGCGTAAGGACACTAATGCCCACCTGGCAACTACGCAATGATCTCTTTGACCACGTTGCCATGCACGTCGGTCAAGCGAAAATCGCGACCGGCGTAGCGGTAGGTGAATTTTTCGTGGTCGAAGCCCAACAGCTTAAGAATGGTCGCGTGCAGATCGTGTACGTGAACCTTTTTCTCAACCGCCGCAAAGCCGAATTCGTCGGTCGCTCCGTGTACATAACCGGCTTTGACGCCGCCGCCCGCCAGCAGCATCGTAAAGCCATGATGGTTGTGATCGCGGCCGTTGATTTTGCCTTGGTTCGCGCCCGGCGTCGGTAATTCGACCGTCGGCGTGCGACCGAATTCGCCGCTGACCATGATCAATGTCGAAGCGAGCAGCCCGCGTTGCTTGAGATCGCGAACGAGCGCCCCGATCGCCTGGTCGCATTGTTTGGCCAGCTGGCGGTGATTGTCTTCGATGTCGTCGTGGTTGTCCCACGGCTGCCCTTCGCCATGCCAGACCTGCACGAACCGCACCCCGCGCTCGACCAATCGCCGGGCAATCAAAATCTGCCGGGCCTGCGTTCCTTCGCCGTACATTTCGCGAATGTATTTCGGTTCGAGGTCGATGTTGAAAGCGTCGGCCGCTTCTTGCTGCATGCGATACGCCAACTCAAAACTATGAATCCGCGCGTCGAGTTGTGGGTCATTCGGCCGCGCGGCCGCGTGCGCCGCATTGAGCTGCTGCAACAGATCGATCTGCCGCCGCTGTTCGAGCGGTGACGAGAAATTATTCTTCACATGCTCGATCAGCTTTTGAATATCGGTGTGCTGTGTGTCGACGTAGGTCCCTTGATGTACTCCAGGCAGAAAACCCGACTGCCAGTTCTGCGATTCTTGAATGGGGTAGCCGCCCGGACACATGGCGATGAAGGCCGGCAGATTTTGATTCTCGCTGCCCAGTCCGTAGGTCAGCCACGAACCCAAACTGGGCCGCACCAGCCGAGCTTCGCCGCAATTCATCAGCGAGAGCGAAGGCTCGTGATTAGGTATGTCGGCATGCATCGAACGGACGACGCAAAACTCGTCGATCATGCTGCCGACATGCGGAAAGATATCGCTGACTTCGATGCCGCTTTGGCCATGCTGCTTGAATTTATACGGCGAAGGAAACGCCGCGCCCGTTTTGCGTTCGGTCTTAAGATTTTCGTTGGGCAGATTCTTGCCGGCGTATTTTTGCAGCGCCGGTTTCGGGTCGAACGTGTCGACGTGCGACGCGCCGCCGTTCAAAAAGATATGAATCACCTGCTTGGCGGTGCCCGCGAAATGCGACGACCGCGGCGCGAGCGGCGACAGATTTTCGGCCGCTTGTGCAGCATTGCCCATCGCGCCGTTGCGGGTCAGCAGTCCGCTTTGCTGCATGATCTCGGCCAAGGCCAGCGCGCCGAAGCCCATGCCGCAACGCTTGAGCATATCGCGACGATTGACGTAGGCCGGGTTGATGTGCATGGTTAGTCCGTTGTCAGTGGTCTGTTGTCAGTTGTGACGACGATTCTCGTTCCTACGCTCTGCGTGGGAACGTCTGCTTCCGACGCTCCGCGTCGCTGCCAAAAATACTTCGGTCGACTTCTCGTGCCGCCGAGCGGCGGTCAACAGCGTTCCCGCGGGGGACCGTGGGAACGAGGTTTAAGACCGCGGGAACGAGGCTTCTCTAATCCACAAATATCAGCTCGTTCGACATCAGCAATGCCTGCGCATAACGCTGCCAATTTTTCGAGTCGGAATTATTGGCATCATCGGCCGGCTTCCCGTCGGCGTGAAATGTGACAAACTTCTCGGCAAATGAAATCTCTTCGGACGTCGGTAGACGACCATACAAGATCGTGTAGATCCGCCGTACACGGCCTGGCGTATCTGGTGCCTGCTTAATCTCGGGCCGCCTCATTAGTGCAGTCGACTGCTCGACGACAAATGGGCTATTCATCAAATACAACGCCTGTTGCGGAACCGTGGTCGTGAAGCGCTGGGCGGTGTGCGTGTCGGGGGTGGCAAAATCAAAGGTGCGAAAAAACCCAGGCAAATTCTGCCGCTCGATCTGGCCGTACACCGTGCGTCGACGGCTGAACGGCGCGGTGACGATGTTCACGGCCGGCCCTCCGGTTTGCTCCTCAAGCTGCCCGGCGGCAAACAGCAGCGAGTCGCGCATCGATTCCAAATCCAAGCGGCGCCGATTCATCCGCCAGACCAGCACGTTCTCGGGATCCTTCGCGCGGGCGTCGGGCCGGTCGCTGCTCGATTGTTGATAGGCGCTCGATCGCATCATCAGCCGATGCATCTGCTTGATCGACCAGCCATCGCGCACAAACTGCACGGCCAGGTAATCCAGCAACTCGGGATGACTCGGCGGATCACTGCGCAAGCCAAAATCGCTGGCTGTGCGAACTAGCCCCTGCCCAAAATGATGCAGCCAAATTCGATTGACCATCACCCGTGCAGTCAGCGGATTTTCTGGTGTCACGATTGCTTGGGCCAATTCTAAACGGCCGCTGCCTTGACTGAACGGCTGTCGCCCCTCGCCGGCGACGATCGAGACGAACTGCCGCGAAACTTCCGGTCCAGGCCGGCCCGGATTGCCGCGCAACAGCACACGCGACTTGGAGTCGATTTTTTCGGCATCGACGAGCGTCATTGCTTGCAGAGGTGCCGCCGGCGAGCTGGACCATTTGGCCGCCTCACCGCGTAACTTGCCGATCTCGTCGCGGGTAGGCTTGTCGAAGTAGCGTTCGACGTCGTTGGTCGACAACTGAACAGGCGAGTCGGTTGCATATAGCCACCGCCGCAGTTCGTCGCTTTCGGGAAAGGGCAGCGCGGTGGGTTCGATTAAGTTGGCTTGTTTGAAGTCGGCCAGCAACTCCTGCCATTCCCGATCAACATCGGCAAACAGCCGATCGTAGCGCAAGGCGACCTCGGCCAACGACTTCGGCGGTTCGCCCTCGAATAACTTGGCGACCAGCGGATTGAGTTTATCCGTCGCGTGGTCGTTCTTATTGAATCGCGTGGCTAGCGCAGTCGCTGTAGCCTTCGACTCGGCGGCGGCAAACTCGGCTGTAGCGCTATCATCTGTGGTGGGTATTGCCGCGAAGGCGAACCACGGCGCAAGCAGGGGGTCGAACGACTTACCATTTCGTTTCGAAAGTTTTTTCCAGGGTTCGAGAAACTTTTCGGCACGTTTGGTGGGTGAGAATATTTTTCCAATGACAGACTTAGAATCGAGTTTTTCCGGCCCAATTTTAGTGACATACAACAAAGTTCCGACGTGCGTGCGGGTCAGTTCCTCGGTTTCGCGGCGCCGCGTGGTGATAAACTCCGTCACCTTAGCCTCGCGCTCCTGAACGCCTTGCAGATACTTTTCCGTAGCGGGCGCGATTGGCTGTTGCTTATCGACCGACGCGTCGAATACCCCAAACAGCGAATAGTAATCGGACGTCGGAATCGGGTCGAACTTGTGGTCATGGCAACGCGCGCAAGCCACGGTCAGGCCCATCGTCGTGCGCATGAGCACATCGATGCGATCGTCGATGATGTCGAACTTGCTGTTCAAGAATTGCCGGCCCACCGTCAAGAAACCCATCGCCGCCAAGTGGGGATTCTCCTCGGCATTTCGCGGCAAGCGGTCGGCCGCGATTTGCTCGACGATAAATTGATCGTACGGCTGATCGTTGTTAAAAGCCTTGATTACCCAGTCGCGATAAACGTATGCAAAAGGGTAAGCGCGATCTGCGGTGAACACATAGCCCTTGGTGTCGGCGTAGCGCGCCAAGTCGAGCCAGTAGCGGCCCCAACGTTCCCCGTAACGCGGCGAAGCGAGCAGTCGCTCAATGACTTTGTCGAACGCGGCGGGCGAAGAATCCGGTGAGGGATCGTTGACGAAATCTTCGACCTCGGCAGGCGTCGGCAACAATCCGGTCAAGTCGATCGTGGCGCGGCGAATCAGCGTACGACGATCGGAAGCGGCCGACGGCGTGATCCCCTGCCCTGTTAGCTTGGCCAGAATAAACGCATCGACCGGAGTGCGAATCCAAGCTGCTTTTTCGTTGAGCGGAACTGCCGGTTCACGAACCGGCTGAAATGCCCAATGATTTTTTGCCGCGGACGCTTTGTCGGCTTCATCCCCGATTGCACCCGTCGGGCCGGCGGGCCAAGGCGCGCCGCGCTGAATCCAGATCGTTAAAGCCTCGATCGACTCAGCGGGCAGCTTGCTATCGGGGGGCATTTTGATCTCGCCCGCGTGACGCACGACTGCCATCAATTTACTTTCGTCGGGCTTGCCGGCGCGAATGACGGGGCCATCGTCACCTCCGCGCATGGCCGATTTTTGCAGATCGAGTCGCAAGCCGGCTTCTTGTTTCTTTTCGCCGTGGCACTCGAAGCAATGCTGTGACAACAGGGGGCGAACGTTTTTCTCAAAGAACTCGGCGTCCTCGGACGAAATTTTTTCGACCCGGCCCTCGACAGGTGCATTGGCCGCTGGTTCGGCGGCACCGGCGCTTCCATCGTTTGTAAACAACAGTCCTAGTGCAACGAACAACCCCAGCAATGTTGCCTCGCAAGAGCGCGCATGCATGAACGGCCGGTGATTCATTCGGCGATCTCGAACGTACGAGGAAGGAAAACTGGCGGGGGCCCGGTCCACAACCGGACTGATATTATTCTATCCGATAGGAAACCATCCTAGCAAATCCGCCCGCTTGAGTTTTTTTGATGGGGCGGATACCGAAATTTCGGATGCTTACACTACTATTAGTCGGTCAACTGTCGAGTGACGGGTTATTCCCACGTAGCCAAGGTCGCCAAACCTTGGGCGCTTGGAAGGATCTTCGATCACGATAACGTCTCCCAAACTCTGGCGCTTTTTAGCTACTCGTCAAAGTGCCACCCGATGATTGTCAGCCAGTGGAGTGCCACGCCGTGGATCGTGAACGAATGTTACGCGCCAGTTAGTGCAAGCCTTTGGAAAACCGTTCGTCTATTGACCGCCACGCGGACTCACGTACATTGGCGTACAGAGGATCGGCCGCTCACGGTGAGTGCCGAA
>JAYTAU010000215.1:0-4647 GCA_043737375.1 Planctomycetia bacterium | reverse complement strand
CATCGACATCCATCGCCGGATCGGCCTCGGCATAGCCCAGCTTTTGCGCTTCGGCAACAGCGCTCTTGTAGTCGGTCCCCTGCTCTTCCATCTGGGTCAGAATGAAATTGCTGGTCCCATTGAGAATGCCGCGCAACGAGATGATTTGATTGGCCGACAGACACTGGCTGATGTTCGTAATGATGGGGATGCCGCCGCCGACCGCCGCATCGAATGCGATCGATCGACCCAACGCCCGAGCGCGATCGAACAGTTCGGGTCCATGTTCGGCCAACAACGCCTTGTTGGCGGTGACGACATCTTTACCGCTTTCCAGCAGTTCGAGCATGATCGAACGCGCCGGTTCGAGTCCACCGACTAGGTGCGCGACCACGGTGATTTCGGGGTCGCCGGTGATTCGCTTCAATTCGGTCGATAGCAGGCCGGCGGGCAGATCGACATCGCGCGATTTTTCGGCATTGCGCACCACGACCTGCTCGAGCCACAACGTGCGGCCCGCATGGCGGGCGGTGCGGTCGCCGTGGTCCAACAGCAAGCGGGCCACGCCGGACCCGACGGTCCCCATGCCCACCAATGCGACTTTGGTTTTCTTCATGGCGAGATTTGAAAATCTATTCAGCCCTGGGCTTTGCCCGGGGGTATAGCTGGTGTTTTGAAGGTTCGGGAGACGCAACTACGAGATTCGCCGAATTGTACAGCGATTGCGTCGGCAGTTCTAGGCGGTGTCACCCCTGACGCTCAGTCCGCCTCGGAACGGCGATGAGTCCAGCTTTCACAGATCCCAGAATGCCAGTTTCAGCACCGCCATGGCGAAAAGTCCGAAGCATGCCGCCATCGCAATAAAGCCCAGAAAAAGGGCCGCCAAAAGTAGCAGCGTGATTTGGACATGACGATCGGAATCTTGCAAGCTTTTGGCGAACGCGAGACAGCCGCTGGCCGCATACGCGCAACCCACCGATGTACTGAGTAGCGTCCCGAGCAACGGGTTCCATTTGCAAAACTCGAACGCGACGCCCTCAGAGCACGACAATAAGAAACAGCGTACTGAGCGAAAATTGCATCGCCACGTCCTCATTGTAACGCTGAGCCAGGTAGGGGCGGCATTCCGTAGCCGTGCGGCGTCAGCCCACGAAATGCCTTGCCGCCCTACTCTCCTAGCACATCATTCAGCACTTCTTCCGACACATAGATCGGCAGCATCGGGTCGGCGGTAACGGCCACGGCAATCGCGTCGCTGGGGCGTGAGTCGATCTCCATCAGTTCGCCCTGATGACGCACGCGTAACACCGCGTAGTACGTGTGATCGCGCAGCTCGGTGATCACCACGTCTTGCAATTCGCCCCCCATCGTTTCGATGGTGTTGACCAGCAGATCGTGCGTCAGCGGGCGCGGAGTTTGGATCTGCTTGACGTGGCGGTCGATGCTGGTCGCTTCGAAAATGCCGATCAGAATCGGAAACGTGCGCGGGCCATCGACTTCTTTCAGATAGATCACCTGCTGATCGTTGATCTCGCTAATGATGATCCGCGATAACTCCATCTGCACAGGCATACATAGCCCTTTCGCCGCGCGCCGCGATTCGATGACGTAAGAAGATTGCAAAGTCGGATTGGGTGCCATTGATTATAAGTGCCGCGGCGCTGGGCGTGCTAGTGCCAAGAATTTTGCCGCAGAGAGCCTAGAGGACACCGAGAGGACAAGTGAAGGCAAAGAAATCTGGCCGCGAATGGATACGAATGAACGCGAATCGGAAAGCAATTTCACCACGGAGGCACGGAGAAAGTACGAGGTAATTTATGAACGCTTTTCGACTATCTTCCCTCCGTGTCTCCGCGCCTCCGTGGTTCAATTCGAGCGATGTGCTAAACAGGTTTGCGGCGGCGGAGATCGTCGAGAGCCGTCGTGGTGCTGGCCAGTCGCGCATGCAGCTCCGCCAACTGCTCGCGCTCTTTGGCAATCACGTCGGCCGGAGCGCGACTGACAAAGCTTTCGTTGGAGAGCTTCTTTTCCTTGGCGGCGATGAAGCCGGCGATTTTCTCCAGCTCTTTTTCATTGCGCAAAATCTCGGCCGCCACGTCGATATGCTCGGCCAGATCGACAAACACGTCGCACCCGGCGGCGCTGAAATTCGCCGAAAGCGCGGGCGATTGTACATCTGCGCCCCAGGCAACGGGCGTCGCGCCGGCCATCGAACTGAAGTACGGCGCCATCGGTTGCAACAGTTCGGCAGTCGGAGCATCGCAGCGGACTGCGAACTTGATCGGCGTCTTAGGTGGAATGTTCTGCCGTGCCCGCACTTCGCGCAAGCCGCCGAGCAACGCCTGAAATTTGGCAAAGCGTTCTTCAATGCTCTGGTCTTGCTGCGTGCGATCGGCAATCGGCCACTTGGCGATAGCGATACTTTCCGCGGCAGCGGCCGGCGTGGCGAGCCCGCGCGATGGCGCAACATCGGCCAGCAAGTGCCAGACTTCTTCGGTTACGAACGGCACCATCGGATGCAGCAGCCGCAGCAGATTATCCAACGTGTACGCCAGCACGCGCTGCGCGACGCTTCGATCGGCCGGCTCTTGCAGTCGGGTCTTGATCATCTCGACATAAAAACTGCAGAACTCGTCCCAAGCAAAATCGTACAGCGCGCGGGCCGCATCGGCGAATTTGTACGACTCGATGGCCGCGGTCACCGCCGCGGTGACCGTCGACAATCGGCTGAGTACCCAGCGGTCTTCGATCGGTAGCGACGGCACGTTCACCGGCGCGGACGAGTACCCTTCGAGATTCATTAGCGCGAATCGCGACGCGTTCCAAAGCTTGTTGCAAAAGTTCCGCGCGACTTCGAAGCGTTCGCTGATCACCGCCCCGCGCGGCAAGGCTTTGTCCTGCGGCGTGTTTGCCCATTGGGTCGAGAACTCGGCATTGCAGTGCGGGCATTTTATTTTCGGAAGCACGCGGTTCTTGTGCGTTTGTTCGATCGTCTTTTCGCAGTGCGGGCACTCGAACTCGACCGGCATGCGAACGTCTTGCGTTTCAGTCGCCATCGAGGAGAGCGAGAATCGCAGCGAGTCCGCGCCGAACTTAGCGATCACGTCCAACGGGTCGACGCCATTGCCCTTCGACTTCGACATCGTCTCGCCGAAACCGTCGAGAATTTTGGGATGAATGTACACCTGCTTGAAAGGAACGTCGCCCGTGTTATACAAGCCGGTAAGCACCATCCGCGCGACCCACAGCGTGATGATATCGCGGCTCGTGAGCAGGACCGAGGTGGGATAGAAGCAATCGAGTTCGGGAGTTTGCTCCGGCCAGCCGAGCGTACTATGCGGCCACAGGGCGCTGGAGAACCAAGTGTCGAGGACGTCGGGGTCTTGGGTGAGGAAATGCGCGAACTTGATATCGAATGCGGCATACGTGGCCTTTTCGAACCCTGGTACATGACGCAATACTTCAGACACGGGCTTGCCCGGCTTTACTAGCTGTGGCTCAAAGCTCTTGTCAAAAACTACTAATGCGCGGAGAGCTTCATTAGTCTTCTCATCGCTCGAACATATTCGTATCTTCCAAGATTCAACGGGTTGGATGAAAAAGTCTTCTTTTGATACACCGCAAGCAGAAAGATAAACACTCAGAGCTGATATGGCATCCTGCTGCTCCTGACGTTCCTTTGTCGCGTAATTTGCATCGACAGTTCCGCCAGAAGTCGTAGTCGCTTCCCACACCGGTATCCGATGTCCCCACCAAAGCTGGCGGCTCACGGGCCAGTCGCGTTTTTCGCTAAGCCAGTCCAGGTAACTCTTCGCGTAGCGTGCCGGCGTGATTTGCACGCGACCGCTGGTGACGGCGTCCATGGCCGTTTGCGCGAGGCCGGGACGAGTGTGCATCTGTAGGGAACGGCCTCTGTCCTGTCCCGTAGCGCTTGTGGACGTTGATGTGGCTTCGTCGTTTGGCGGTTCCGGAACGCCACGGAGGGCGTTCCCTACAGAGGCATCGTGATCTTGAGATTTAGGAACGCCACGGAGGGCGTTCCCTACAGAACGATCAGCAGCAGAACCATCCTCTACATCGCTCATCTTCACGAACCACTGATCCGCCAAATACGGCTCAATCGCCGTTTTGCTGCGATCGCTGTGCGCGATTTCGATTTCACGATCTTCGATGTGGTCGAGCAAACCGAGTGACTCTAAATCGGCGACGACGCGCTCGCGGGCTTTCTTCATCGTCAGGCCGCGATACGCTTGCGGCGCGCTGTCGTTAACCGCCCCTTCGGGCGTCATGATATTGATCATGGCGAGCGACTGTCGCTTACCGACTTCATAATCGTTGGGGTCGTGTGCCGGCGTGATCTTTACGCAGCCGGAGCCGAGTTCAGGCTTGGCCCATTCGTCACAGACCAGCGGGATTTCACGGCCTGTTAGCGGTAGCTCGACCATGCGACCCGCGCGGGCCATGTCACGTAGTTTGATCAAGCCCGGCAGAATGTTCACGCGACGTTGAGCCAATTCGTCGAGTTGCTTCTCAATGTCGGCTTTATCTTTGGCCGCGGCATCGGCGAGCTTCTGTTTCAATTCCGCTTCGACTTTATCGAGCGCGGCGGCCGGATCGGGATGCACGGCAACCGCCGTATCACCCAGCATCGTTTCGGGCCGGGTCGTG
>JAYTAU010000214.1:0-1792 GCA_043737375.1 Planctomycetia bacterium | reverse complement strand
TACTCCGCTTGCGAGCGACGAAAATTCCATAATCGAGTCGGGCTCCTTTGCGATTGTGCTGCCCATTTATCGAAATGTGCTGCCGCATAAAACGCTTGTCGAGCGTCGTACGCGCGTCGTAGGCTGGCTGGCGACGACCTTTGACTTGGCTCAGTTGGTCGCTCAGATCAATATTTGCAACAATCAAGTGCTGGTTGAATTCTCCAACGATTCCGAGCAGCCGTTTTTTCGAAGCCAAGCTACGAACTCGACTCATACTCCGCTGTGTCGTCTGAGTATACCGTTCGAGCGTAACGGTGTTCGTTGGGTCTGTCATTTGAGTAGTCTGCCTAGTTTCGAAGCGTCGCTCGACCGCTCGACCGCTCCTTGGGTGGCGTTGGCGGGTGGGATCATGACCATGCTGCTCTTCGCGCTCTGTTGGTCACTAAGCACGCATCATACCCGCGCCTTGACGTTAGCCGATCGTCTGACGTTGGAATATCGCGATGCCGAACAACGCGCCCAGTCCGCCAGTTTGGCCAAAAGCGAATTCCTGGCCAACATGAGCCACGAGATTCGCACGCCGATGACTGCGATTATCGGCTACGCTGACATTTTGACGGGTAATCTCAAACACGAGGACAATCTCGAGGCGGCCGCAATCATTAAGCGCAACGCCGAACATCTGCTCGAAATCATCAACGATATTTTGGATTTGTCGAAAATCGAAGCCGGCAAGATGGATGTCGAATGCGCGGCGTGCTGCCCTAAAAAACTCATTACCGAAGTGATTTCGCTAATGACCGTTCGCGCCGCTGCAAAAGGCTTGAACCTGACGGTCGACTTTGCCGCTTCGGTTCCGCCGGCCATTCTGAGCGATACGACTCGCCTGCGGCAGATTCTGATCAACGTAGTCGGTAACGCTTTGAAGTTTACCGAAACCGGCGAAGTTCGACTGCTTGTTTCTCGATCCACCGAAAGCGGTCAGCCGATGTTGCGCATCGAGGTTCGAGACACCGGAATCGGGATGACCCCCGATCAGGTCAAGCGGCTTTTTCAGCCGTTCACGCAAGCCGATTCATCGATGACACGCAGGTTCGGCGGCACCGGGTTGGGACTGACCATTAGCCGGCGATTCGCGCAAATGCTGGGTGGTGATATCGCTTGCTCCAGCAAGTTTGGTCGAGGAACATCGTTCGAAGTGACAGTGGCTGCCCGCGAGGCTGAGCTGTCGAAGTACTTGTCCGACCAAATCGACTCGCTACCACTTCAATCGGTCGCGAAGCCCGATTTAGCCAACCAGCGAATTTCTTGCCGAATACTACTCGCCGAAGACGGTCCCGACAACCAACGTTTGATTTCGTTTTTGTTGCGAAAGGCCGGTGCCACGGTCGAGGTCGTCGCCAATGGGCGACTGGCATTGGTAGCCGCGCTCGAAGCCGTTCGCATCGGACAGCCCTTCGACGTAATTCTCATGGATATGCAAATGCCCGAAATGGACGGATACCATGCCACGCGCGCGCTGCGCAGTAATGGGTACACCGGTACGATCGTCGCTCTGACGGCACACGTCATGTCCGGTGATCGGGAAGAGTGTCTCGAAGCTGGTTGCGACGACTACGCCACTAAGCCCATTCAGCGTGCCATGCTGATCGACACGATTGCGAAATACGTAGTCCGCGAGCCGGTTCTCGCCGACTTGCCGAGCAACCGAGGACCGGCTTCGTTCGTGAGTGCGACTGGCATACTTTAGACGGCGGATCTGACCCAATCCAAGCTCGAAGCGCCGGCGAGTGCATCGAACTTGCCAAAG
>JAYTAU010000213.1:0-4653 GCA_043737375.1 Planctomycetia bacterium | reverse complement strand
GCGTTCATTCGTATCCATTCGCGGCCAACTACCTTCCTTCTCCGAGCCTCCGCGTCTCCGTGGTTTTCAATGACTAAAAATCGGCGCCACGCATCTTGAGTCGATTTCTACTCGATTCCGTATGTGCCGGCAGCCGATTTTAACCTCTGGGACAATGCACATTTCTCCGGCTGCCAGGGAGGGCAACGGTGTCTTTTGGATCGAAGCTGAAGGCACTCTGGTCGGCCTGTTTTCAAAAAGCCGCACCCCAGCCTGCCGTTGAACGCGCGCTGCATCTATCGCTGGCGAAACGCCCGCTCCGCCGAATTCTCGAAATCGGCGTGGGAGACGGCGACCGCGCGCTCGGATTGATCGAGCTGGCGCAAAAGCGCCATCGCAACGAAGAGATTCACTACATCGGCATCGACCTGTTCGAAGGCCGTGCCGCCGATCAGCCCACCGGACTCTCGCTCAAAGAGGCCCATTGCAAATTGCGCGGTAGTAACGCCCGGGTGAAGCTGATACCGGGCGATCCGTTTAGTGCCCTGGCTCGATCGGCGAACTCGTTGACTCAGATCGACGTGGTGCTGATCGCCGCCGATGTCGATGCTCTGTCGTTGTCGCGGGCCTGGTTTTACCTGCCGCGGATGCTGGCCGCCGAGGCCCTGATTCTTTGGGCCGATACCGCGGTGAAGGACGATGAGGACATGGACATCATGTCGAGCGAACCTGAACTTCGCGAAGTGTCCAGGCAAGAACTGTCGCGATTGATCGGAGCGACGGGTCGTCGACGCGCCGCTTAGGGGCGGATGGAAAATAATTTCCTTACCATCCCTCTCCCTTGAGAGAGGCGGCGAGGAACGCGTCGGTGAGGGGCGGACGATATTTGCAACTCTTTTCTACGATGTTCCATCGAACATTCGGCCGGCTGGCTTGTCCTGACAAAAACACGAGACGATTCGGTTCCGCGTGTGTAAGATAATGTCAGGGTCTGGGGATCGAATTCAAGGGGGCTGATTCCGGATTTGGCCGGCCTCAGAATAAACTCGCATCATCCCGATAGGTTGAACTGTGCCTCCGTTGCGAATGCTCTCGCCCGACGATCTGACCCTCGACGCTCCTAGCAGCGATCGCTCAGCGCCTGTTGTGCCGGTTCGATGTGTTGCGTTGGTCGAAGGCAGCACTCCCAAGCTTTCCTGCGAATTGCAACTGTTGCTGCGCAATCGCTTGCGTACCGCCGCGTTGCTACTCGGCACCGGATTCGGTGTGTTCTTTATTCGCAACCTGTTCTTGGTGCCTTGCAGCAGCCTCAACGAAATCATCATGCTGGTGCTGGACGGAGTGCTGGCGGTCGTGCTGGCGGCTTTGGGTTTGGCCTTGTGCCGGCGTTGTGCGGTACATCCCCTCAAGTTGCGCATCTCGGAAGTGTTGGTGTTTGGACTTCCCGCGATGTATTTTTTGGCCGGTGGAATAATCGGCCTGATCGAATTGCATTCCTCGGCGCAAGCCGTCAACGCGCATCGACCGCCGGCCATTGATCCGACCACGGGCTCGGTGAAGCCGGCCGATGATTTGGCCCTTCCATCGGCCGCCGGCTCGACCGATGCGTCGCCCACCATCATTTCTCAATTCACGCCTGGCAAGAGCGGTGCCGCCAAGACCGTGTTGCAACATGGTTTGGTTTTGATCGAGAGTCCCGTAGTGCCTTGGACGATTTTGATTTTCGTGTATGCGATGTTTATTCCCAACACCTGGCAACGCGCGGCTTGGGTGCTGGCGACTTTGGCACTGATACCCATTGTTTTGGTCGTCGTGGCTACGGTGCTGTCCGACGACTTGGCGCGAATGTTCACGTTCACGGCAATCAGCAGCATTATTTTGGTGATGGCGTTAAGTGCGCTAAGCGGAATTTGCGGAGTCTACACCATCGGGCGGCTCCGCAGCGAAGCGTTCGAAGCACGGCAACTCGGCCAATATCGACTCACGCGGCTGATTGGTTCGGGCGGCATGGGTGAGGTCTATTTGGCAGAGCATCAATTGATGAAACGACCCTGTGCGATCAAGGTCATTCGTCCAAACAAGGCGACCGATCCCCAAGCGCTGTTGCGCTTCGAGCGCGAAGTCCGCGCCACGGCCAAGCTATCGCATTGGAACACCGTCGAAATTTTCGACTACGGCCGCACCGACGACGGCACGTTTTATTACGTGATGGAATATTTGCCGGGTCTCAGCATTGCCGAACTAGTCGATCGACATGGACCACTGTCGCCGGAACGCTCGGTATTTTTGCTCGAACAGACGTGCGACGCTCTGACCGAAGCGCACGCGATGGGACTGATTCATCGCGATATCAAGCCAGGCAATATTTTCGCGGCGCAACGCGGCGGACATAGCGACGTCGCCAAGCTGCTCGACTTCGGCTTGGCAAAGCGGGTAGCTTCGACCGCCGATACCATTCAGCTCACGCAAGAAGGGAGCGTTACCGGATCGCCGTTGTATATGTCGCCCGAGCAAGCGACCGGCGATGCCGAGCCCGATGCCCGCAGTGATATTTATGCGTTGGGAGTCGTGGCCTATTTTATGTTGACGGGAAAGCCGCCGTTTCCGGGCGATAATCCGATCAAGGTGATGGTCGCACATGCCACGCAACAGCCCAAGCCGCTTTCGCAAGTGGATCCGACGATTCCGGCCGATCTGGAAGAGGTCGTCATGCGATGTTTGGCGAAGGATCCGAACGACCGCTATCAAGATGCCGGCGCACTGGCAACCGCGCTGTCGTCGTTGGAATGCTGCGGACGTTGGACGCGCGCTCATGCCCGTCAATGGTGGGCCGGCCGTTCCACGACCCCGCTGGTTGAACAACCGGAACTGGCCGGAAGCCTGCTGGTGTGATTTCAGCCCTCGGTTCTGCCTGAGGATTGTGCCAAGCGCGGACGTCGTGCTTGAAAATAAACCGGCGGTCACCGTGCCACGCTGTCCCCCGACGAAGCCGGGGGCTGAAAGATTTGCGGCATATCGTGCCCAATCAAAAAAACCGGCCTACTTTCGAGACGCTCACACGCACTTGGCCTACAAAAGTAAAACGGAATTCATTCCGTTTGCGTTTGATGGATCGATGCTGCAAGACGGAATGAATTCCGTCCTACGGCAGCATTGAAATCAGGCCGGCAGGTGCGGTAAAATCTGTCGTGCATGACTCTGTCCTGCATGATTCTGCCTAAACCCATCCCATCGGCGAAACAATTAGACGCAAGTACGCACTAAAGCAGGGCAATATGCGGAATAATTCGCGCGATATTCGATCGCTCAGCGTGACCGAAGTGCAATGCTCACTTGGGTTAACGAAGAAATGTCGCATGAATTTAGAATGGATTTATTCCGCATTTTCGGGAATTTGTGACATGTCGCGGAATAATGCCAAGCCGGCGGGCTGAGGGGCGAATAAAAGCCTTGCGCAGAGGCGCAGAGACGCAAAGAAATTAGGACGACAAACATCATTTCGTATTTTCGTACTTTCGATTTTTCGCGATTCGCATAACCGTTGATTTGCACTTCGGACAGATCACGAAAACGCGAAAGAGCCAGATCGCGAAAGTTGAAGGAACCAGACGAGCAAAGTGCCTCGCGCAGAGGCGCAAAGGAAGGAAGTTGCTTTCTCGGCGTGCTAGCAGATTTGAAATCGGGACGTTATTTATCGGTCGATCCTTAGCCCCCGGCGAAGCCGGGGGCTGAAAGATTTGCGGCATATCGCGATCAACTAAAAATTCCTAGCAATGCTAGCGTCATCGAAACGGCATTGACACCGTGCGGCGGGCCGCCGTATTCTTCGCGGCCGCGCCCAGCGATTGGTGGCGCGATTCACGCATCTCTATTCTGCGCATCGCGGCGATGAATCAAACGATTCGAATTTCCAAAAAGCTGCCCGCGCTATTATGCTTGGTCGTACTGACCAGTGGTTGCGCTTCGACCAATTGGGTCACCGTTCGCGAAGCGCCCAAGAATCCGCTGGTCGAGCGTTTTGGGCTGTTGGCCCGCGGCGGACCAAAGCCGACCGAACGCACGATGCAGTTTTTGCGTCGCTATGATTTGACCGCGGCCTTGGAAGAAGAGCCGCGCACGCAACTGGCAAAAATCCAGAACGTTATCCATCGCGACCCGTCACCCGAGGCGTGCCAGGCATTCGCCGAGCTAGCTTACATCAACGGCACTAAAGTTCCGAGTACCGCCAACCCTAAGACCGCGCTCGATCTGTACGGTGCCTCGGTTGCACATGCCTATATGTATCTGTTTGATCCGCGATTCGCGCAGTATCGCAATCCTTATGATCCGCAATATCGCGAGGCCTGCGACCTTTACAACGGCGCATTGGAAAATTCGCTGCGGATCGTCAAAAAACATGGCAGCTTGCGCCCCGGAGCAACGCAATCCATCGAGTTGGCCGGTCAGAAATGGGACATCGAAGTTGCCGTCCGCAGCGGCCCTTGGCATGAAGATGAATTCGATCGCTTCGAATTCGTGTCCGACTACGAAGTGACCGGCCTGGCAAATCGCTATCATACCTATGGCCTGGGCGTGCCGATGATCGCCGTCCGCAAAGACGGTGGAGCAAGACGGCCTGGCGATCGGTATTTTCCGCCGATCCTCAGTTTCCCGATGACCGCGTTCTTGCGGATC
>JAYTAU010000212.1:0-4662 GCA_043737375.1 Planctomycetia bacterium | reverse complement strand
ACCGTCGCGCACCAGCGGATCGCCGTCGAGGATAACATCGTCGCCACGCTGAAGTTCGCCAACGGCGCGCTGGGGGTGATCGAAGCCAGCACCGCGGTATATCCCGGTTACTTGAAGCGGATCGAGATTCATGGGTCCGAGGGAACCGCCATCATGGAAGAAGAAGACATCAAGGCCTGGGATTTCCTCAAAAAGCAGAAGCGCGACGAATCCGTGCAGCAGCGCATGGCCGAACACAAGAGCACCGGCGGCGGGGCCAGCGATCCTTCGGCCATCGGCCATCATGGACATACGCGGCAGTTCGCCGACATGCTCGACGCCATCAAGAAAAACCGCGCCACCGCGGTCGATGGGCCTGAAGGTCGCCGCAGTATCGAAATTATTCTGGCAATCTACAAAGCCGCCGAAAGCGGCAAGGCCGTGCAGTTGCCATTGAAGGGCGACCCGACGCTGGCCGTGCGCAAGATCAAGGCGAAGTAACTCTTCACCACGGAGGCACGGAGAAGGCAAGGAAGAATTTCGTGCAAAGGCGCTAAGGCGCAAAGGAGTGGTGTTGCCCCAAAATTTGCGGATTGATTATGACTGGTGACTTTATATCGACGGCACAAATTTTGGGATCGACGCCGCTCGATCGAAGATCGATATACAAAAAGTCGGCGACGGCGAATGGGCATTGACTATCGATATCTTTGGCAACAAGGACGTCTATCAAGCGTTGACTGATGATGTAAACTCGAAATGGTCATGGACCCTGCATCCGCCTCACTTTTACCTCCGAGAGTTCTCAATACCAGCCGGGACATTGCCTATCGAGTTTTCCCTGAAACTCAACCCGTGGCACATGCTCGACCACGAAGTAGGACTTTATCTGTTGAAACATAACGCTATAAATGCCATGAGCCTCTCGTTTTCGAGTAACAAATTTGAATTTGAAGGGTACGTCGAACTGGCCAGCAAGTGGCTTCCGTTCGGCATTAAAACTCTGTAGCCACTCTATTCTGAGCAGCGAGAACTAGTGATTTCTCAGCCGATCGTCTGATTCGCGTTCATTTGCGCTCATTCGCGGCCAACTTTTCCTGTTAAACTGCTGCGTGCCTCCGTGCCTCGGTGGTATAGAGATTAAAGTCGGTCTTTTCGGTGAGAGGCTCGCCTGTCACAATTGCCGCATGCGAAACGCCGTCGATTATCTCGTCTATCTTGTCGTGCGCCTGTTGGTCTGCGTGCTGCAGTCGATCTCGCTCGAGGCCTGCGCGGGCGTCGCGCGGTTCTTGGCCTGGATCGTCGGCGACGTTATCCAGATGCGCCGGGCCGTGCTGCTCGAAAACCTCCAACGCGCCTTCCCCGATCTGACCGCGCAGCAGCGCAACGTAATGATCGAACGGATGTGGCAGCACCTGTTCTTGATGCTTGGCGAAATCGCCCATGCCCCGCGAAAGATTCACGATACCAACTGGCGGCAGCACGTGCGATTTACGAATACCGGGCCGCTGATGCGATTACTGTGGCAAGACCGACCGAAGATGATCGTCTCGGGCCATTACGGCAACTTCGAACTCGGCGGATACACGCTCGGGCTATTCGGTTTTCCGACGTACAGCATCGCCCGCACACTGGACAACCCGTACTTGGAGCGATTTATCAGCCAGTTTCGCGGTGCCAAGGGCCAGCACATTTTGCCCAAGCAAGGCAGCAGCGACGAGATCGCCGCGCTATTGGCCAATCGTCAAACGCTGTCCGTCCTGGCCGATCAGCACGCCGGCGGCAAAGGCTGCTGGGTCAATTTCTTCGGTGCACCGGCTTCAACGCACAAGTCGATTTCGTTGTTCGCACTGACCAACGATGCGCCCGTGGCGATTAGCTGCGCGCGTCGCATGGGCGGGCCGTTGCAATACGAAATGGTGGTTCAAGAAATCACGGATCCGCTGACAATGCCCGAGAGCCGCCGCGGCGTAACCGAGTTTACGCAGTGGTTCACCAGCGCGCTGGAAGATATGATTCGCGTTGCGCCCGAACAGTACTGGTGGGTGCATCGCCGCTGGAAGGGCGAACCGCCGAAGCGAAAGGTTCGCGCCGCAGCTACACTCTAAGTGCCCGCGGAAATTACGAAGGACGAACAGGCTCAGCGGGTAAACTCAAATCCAACGGACCACGGACAACTGACAACCTTCACTCCACACTACTCACTCCGAACTTCGCACTTCCTCAATTGTTCACGCGCATTGCTACTACCGCCGACTGTCCTCCAGGCCAATCGCTGGAACTGGTCGTGGGCGATCGTATCGTCGCGCTGTTCAATGTCGACGGTGTGTTTCACGCGCTCGACGGCGTCTGCCCGCATCAAGGCGGACCCTTAGGTAAAGGCGTGTTGACCGGCTGTCTGGTGACGTGTCCCTGGCATGGCTGGCAGTTCGATGTGACGACCGGTCAGCATCGACTGAACGCCAAGTATTTTCAACCGCGGTTTGAGGTCCGCGTCGAGGAGGGCGATGTGCTGATCAACATCAACGACCCGCCGGCGACTTCGAGTCCTGAGTAGCCGGCACGGCGCGCTTGCCGATTTAGCTCCCTCTTCATTGTCGCATGCTTGTCCGTTATGCTGCCGGAATGTCCCAATCGAAACACAATTTGCTCCCGCGTAGCCCCGAATTGATGTCGGCCGATGACACGGTGCTGCTGGTCGTCGACGTGCAGCAGAAGTTGATCGGCCTGCTGCCGGATCACGAACGCATCGTCTGGAACATTCGCCGACTGTTGGACGGTGCCAAAATTCTTGGCGTTCCCACTATCGGCACCGAACAATATCCGCAGGGCCTGGGTCCGACAGTCAACGATTTATCTGAACGGCTTGATGGCCCGCTGCACAGTAAGGTTGCGTTTAGCTGTTGCGGGTGCGACGAGTTTGCTGCAGCGCTCATCGAACTCGATCGCCCGCGCGTGTTGGTTGTCGGCATCGAGGCGCATGTCTGCGTACAACAAACCGTGCTCGATCTATTGAGCAACCGTTATCGGGTCTATGTCGCCGCCGACGCAATCGGCTCGCGGTCGTTGGTCGATTGCGACATTGCCATGCGGCGGATGGAAACGTCGGGCGCAATCATCACCACGACCGAAGCGGCGTTGTTCGAGTGGTGCCAAGCGGCCGGCACGCCGCGGTTCAAGCTGATTAGCCAGTTAGTGCGCGAGTCGCCGCCAGAGACATGAGGCTGGAGACTTGGGGCTTGAGATGAGTTTGTCCGTGGTCAGTTGTCAGTTGCAACAACGCGTTCTCCTTCGTCCTTTCATCCCAAGCCTCAAGCCACACACCCCTAGCCTCCAGCCTCATGCTCCCCCCGCCGCTCAATCCGCCGCCGCGAATCCTGATGGGCCCCGGCCCAAGCGATATCCATCCGCGCGTGCTTGCCGCACTTTCCGCCTCGACGGTCGGCCATCTCGATCCGTATTACCTGCAGTTGATGAACGCCATGCAGGGGATGCTGCGAGAATTATTCCGCACGCAAAACGAAATGACCCTCGCGATCAGCGGCACCGGTTCCGCCGGTATGGAAGCTGCCTTGGTCAACCTGGTCGAGCCGGGCGACAACGTGCTCGTCTGCGTGAATGGTGTCTTCGGCGGCCGCATGGTCGATGTCGCCACGCGGGCCGGCGCGAACGTCACCAAGCTCGAACGTCCCTGGGGCGAAGTTTTCTCACCCGACGAGTTGCGCGCGGCGATCTCTACGTCGGGCGCTAAAGTGGTGGGCATCGTGATGGCCGAAACATCCACTGGTGCATGGCAACCGATTGAAGAAAGCTCGCGAATCGTGCACGAGGCCGGCGCGCTGTTGATCGTCGATGCGGTCACGGCGCTGGGCGGGATACCGGTCGAGGTGGATGCTTGGAATATCGACTGCTGTTACTCGGGCTCGCAAAAATGCTTGAGCTGTCCGCCCGGCCTGGCGCCGATCACATTCAGCCCGCAAGCGATGGCGAAGATCGCGGCCCGCAAGTCGAAGGTACAAAGTTGGTACTTGGACGTGACGATGCTCTCGCAATATTGGGGGCAAGATCGCGTGTACCACCACACGGCGCCGATCAACATGACCTACGGCTTGTACGAAGCATTGCGGTTGGTACTTGAAGAAGGACTCGACCTCGCGATCGCGCGTCACGCCTTGCAACATGCGGCCTTGAAAACCGGGCTGGCGGCAATGGGTATTCATTTCGCGGCGGCCGAGGGACATCAATTGCCGATGCTCAACGCGGTACTGATTCCGGCCGGCGTTGACGATATGCAGGTCCGGCGCGGACTGCTCGAACGGTTCGGCATCGAGATCGGCGGCGGACTCGGCGCGTTCAAAGGCAAGGTCTGGCGAATCGGGCTGATGGGCTACGGCGCGCGAAGCGCCAACGTGCTGTTGTTTCTGTCAGCGCTTGAACAATTGCTGGCGGAGCAAAACTTTAATTTCGAACACGGGGCGAGCATCGCGGCGGCGAACGAAGTTTACACTTCGAAGTAATCATTTCGAAAGTGTCGAAAGCAGAGATTAGCCGCGAATGGATACGAATGAACGCAAATGGAGCAAATCGCAATTCAATTTAATGAACTAAGCATGATAATTATGAGACGGACGAAAGCAGATTGTGGGGTTTTAATGCGCGAAGTCTGTTATTCGCGTTCATTCG
>JAYTAU010000211.1:0-4667 GCA_043737375.1 Planctomycetia bacterium | reverse complement strand
GAAAACCGAACGACTCGATTGCGCCCCGATTGTTTGGCGACCATCAATGCCTGGTCGGCCAGATCGATCAGACAGTCGGGACTGGCGGTATCGACCGTTTTTTGGGCGATGCCGAAACTGGCGGTGATATGTAAGGCTCGACCGTTCGATTCGATGGTCAGGTTCGCGATCGACTCGCGAACCCGTTCGGCCCAGAGTGCGGCTCCGTCTTCGTCGGTGTTCGCCAATAGAATCAAGAACTCTTCGCCGCCGTAGCGGCACACGGAATCGGTCGGCCGGCAGCCGTCGCGCAATTCTTTCGCCACGGCCGAGAGTGCCGCATCGCCGACCGCATGCCCGTAGTCGTCGTTTACTTTCTTGAAAAAGTCCAGGTCCAACAGTACGCAGGTCAGCGGTTGTGAGAAGCGCGTGGCGCGGCTCCATTCGCGCAACAATTGGTCGCGAAACGTGCGGCGGTTCAACACACCGGTCAAGACATCGTATTCGGACAACTCACGCAGATTTTTTTCGAGCATGACCATGCGACTGCCGGCGTGTAGGCGCGCCAGCAGTTCGCCTAGGCGGACTGGTTTCGCTAAAAAATCATCGGCGCCGGATTCGAGCCCCTCGATCAAATCGTCGGAGTCCGATTTGGCGGTTAGCATCAAAATGTGAACGTAATGCGGCAGATGGGCCTTACGCACTTGCCGGCAAAGCTCTTGTCCGTCGATGATCGGCATGTTCCAGTCGGTAATCAGCAGATCGGGACAATCGTTTCGAATCAATTCGAGCGCTTCGCGCCCGTCGCCCGCTTGGCGCACGGAGTAGCCGGCCAATTGAAGCTGTTTGGCCAATAGGCGGCGCATGGCGCTATCGTCGTCGGCCAGAAGTATGTTGAGCGAAGTTTGGCTCATAGCGCGTTGACCCCTACTAGTTCATGGATTGCCTGGCAGGGGGGCTGCCGATCGGACTGTGCCCCCAGGGGACTCGGCGTTCCATACAGACGTCTAATCGTCGTCAACAACCGGCCGCGGTCGATAGGTTTGCTCAGGTAGTCGTCGCAACCGGCGTCCAAGCATTTCTGTCGATCGCTGGCCATGGCGTGCGCCGTCAGTGCCACAATGGGTCGCCGAAAGCCCCGCTCGCGCAATTCTCGACTCGCCGCATATCCGTCGAGTACGGGCATTTGCATATCCATCAATACGAGATCGAAGGGCCGGCCCTCAGTTTCAGCTTGGGAGATTGCATCGCAAGCCGCGCGGCCGTTCTCGGCGATCACGACCTCGCAGCCGGATTTTCGAAGTATGAATGAAATCAGACGTTGATTGTCGGGACCGTCTTCGGCCAACAGCACGCGACAATCCAGACGATCGACCGCAATCGGTTTCGCCGTGGATTCGACACGGTGCTCAATCGGCAGGCAATCGCGCTGCAATACGGCACCCGACACCTCGCCGGCGGCCACGGTCACGGAAAATGTGCTGCCTTGCCGAGGCAAACTGAAGACGGACAATGTGCCCCCCAGCATTTCGGCCAGCCGCTTGCTGATGGTCAGTCCCAGCCCGGTGCCGCCGAAGCGACGCGACATCGAGCTGTCGGCTTGGGTAAACGGGCGGAACAATCTCGCGGCTTGGTCTTCCGTCATGCCGATGCCCGTATCGATCACGGCGATACGCAGTTGCGGTTGCGGATCGCTCACAAATCGTACGGCCACGCGCACACTGCCCGACTCGGTGAATTTCACCGCGTTGCCGATCAAATTGATCAAGATTTGTCGCAAACGCATCGGGTCGGAATGAATCAGCGCGGGCATCGGGCTAGCGAATTCACACGTTAGTCGTAGTTGCTTGGCGTCGGCCCTGACGCGCATCAAGTCCATCGCCTCGGCGACGACTTGAAACGGCGAACAGGCGATGCGTTCGATTTCGAGTTTGCCGGCTTCGATTTTCGATAGATCGAGAATGTCGTTGATGATTGCCAACAAGTACTCGCCGTTGCGTTGAATGGTCTTGGCCGCTTCAATATCTTCATGCTTGCGAACGCTGGTCAGCAGGAGTTCGGCGAAGCCGAGGATCGCGGTCATCGGCGTGCGAATCTCGTGGCTCATATTGGCCAGAAATTCGCTCTTGGCATGCGTTGCTCCTTCGGCGCGAATCCGGGCTTCGATCAGTTCATCGTTATTGCGTTGCAGAGTGAATGTTTGTTGTTCGAGCCGAGTACGGGCCTCGGCAATTTCGCTGAGGGTTTTCGCAAGCACCGCATCGTGGCGTTTTCGCTCACTGATGTCGCTTTGAATCGCCATGAAATTGATCAGTTCGCCCCGCTCGTTGTGAATCGGCTGCGCCTCGATCGCGATCCAATAGGGTTGTCCGCTCTTCGAGTAATTGATCACTTCGACCTGAAAGCCCAGGCCCGCCGACAACCGTTCGTGCATATGTTGCACGGTAGTCGGATCCGTTTCCGGCCCTTGCAACACCGAGCCGGGCGTTTTTCCCAGGACCTCGGCCGAGGAATAACCGCTAATTCGGCTGAATCCGTCGTTGACCCATTCGATCCGACCGTCGATGCCGGTAATTACGACGGCATTGTCGGTGCGGCTGACAACGAGCGCCAGCTTGCGGGTTTCGGCCACATTGTCGTCCAGCACATCCAACATGTTGTTGAACGATCGGCCCAGATAACCAATTTCGTCGGTGGCCGAATCGGGCGCATAGGCAGTTTGATTTCCGGCCGCGCGCTGTTTCATGGCCTCGGCCACGGCGCTGATCGGCTCGATGACCAGCTTGCTCAACAAGGTATAAGCGGCCATCGTCACCAGCCCCATGACGCACAGCATTTCGAAGGTGGTCCAACCCGCCAGCGCCAGCAATTCGCTTTCGGCGGCCGATACGTCCAATTGCACCATCACGGCACCGTCGGCAGCCATGCCGACCGAGGTTTCCAAATTGGCAAGCACCAGCGGTTGCGTAAAATCGATTTGTCGAAATTCATCGCTGAACGCTCGTTGGGTCTGTCGCTGAACGAGCGATTGCTGCAAACGATCTCGAAGCATCGAGTCATTCAGTTCCGACAACGGCTGATCGATCAGTCCTGGGTACGAGGATGCCAGGACGACCGGCGGACTTCCACCGACCAGAATGATCGCCTTGACATCGCGATCGCTACCCAGGTTGGTCACGATGCGACGCAACACGGCCACGCGAACCACATTTTCGGCCGAAAAATTGATCGCGTTGACCAAGGCTTCGGCGCGCCGAACCGAATTCTGCCGCAACCGCTCGCTGGCGACATGAAACGTCAGCCAACTTCCCAATGCGGCTACGCACGCGCTGACGATCAGCAACGGGATCAATAGCTTGCGGCGAAGCGAGCGAAACCAGGAACACGCAAAATTCATGATCGAACGGGTGGGAGATCCGGCGGGCGGAAACAGGCAGAGTCGCTATTCAAGAATAGGTTGCGGCTCGTTCCCTGCTGCCCAGGGAAATGAATATTCCGTTCGATTGCGGATGTACGAACTGTGCGCGCATCCGACACAATCCGCCAAATCGTTATCCGCCGAGCCGCTACTTCAATTCTGTTTTGGTATGCAGTCGGCAATACGGCGCGGCCCGCGAATTTGGCCCGTCTGACGCAACAATTGGTCGATCTGGACGATCGTTTGCTCGACCGGACCCTGCAGAGCGAGCATCGTGACGGTTTCCGGCTCATCGATGATGTGAATGCCAGCTAGGGCCGCGGAAACTTCGGCGTCGGATATACCAAGCTGCTTAGCGAGGTAAGCCTCGGTCTCTTGCGGATGTCGGCGCGCATATTGGACGGCTCGTTGATAGACGCGACGCAATGCTTGCATCTCGGGTCGACGATCGCGGATCAGTTGTGCATCGGCCGAAAGCGTGCCGCAGATTTCGCCTGGCATGGCGGCGCTGGTGAACATCGTCTGGACGTTGTTGCTGCGCAGTATTGCGGTCGAGACCGGCGGAAAGGTGACCACTGCATCGATCGTGCCTTGTTGAATCGCAAACTGTTCATCGCCGAAATGCAGCGGCACCAGCGTTACGTCTTCCAATCGCAAACCGACGGTCTGCAAGGCGCGCTGCAATACAAACGGCCCCAACGTGGCGATCTCGACACCGATGCGTTTCCCTTTCAAGTCTGCTAGTGTCTTGATTTCGTTGCCGGCCAGCAACACATCGGCACCGTCGGACCAATCGGTCAGGGTGATGATTTGCGGTGACAGATCGGTTAGATCGCGGATCTGCAACAGCTCGATCAAGCTACCGCAAAAGACATCGACTTGGCCGCGCTCGAATGCGCGACGGACGTCGGCTTGCGAGCCAAGCGGAACCAATTGAACGCCTAAACCCTCATCGTCGAAAAATCCTCGCTCGGCCGCCAAATGCAAGTAGATGAACGTCGGCCACGGACAAGTTCCGATCCGCAACGGAGCCGAAGTCGATCGATAGTTGCCGGCAGCATAGACCGCTGCCGCCGCCAGCACGATCGACATTGCGGCGGCCAAGTATCGACGTTGTTGATTCATTGGTTTCATGGTTGCCCCATGCCATTACCCGGAGTGTGTTTTAGACAGTGAAATTAGTATCGAAAGTCAATCGACCGGCGGCCGCACATAAAGAATGTGCGAGGCCGGAAACAAAATTTACGCTATCCATTCGCCGATATTGATG
>JAYTAU010000210.1:0-4667 GCA_043737375.1 Planctomycetia bacterium | reverse complement strand
CCGGGCTCTTAATATAGAGACTTAAGAATATTTCCCGCCAATTGCTAGCTAGCAGTCGCCTACAGACGCCTGCCGTTAGCTCGCCTTGCCCCATTAGTTCACAACGGCTGCTCCTTCCGCCCCACCTAGGACAGCGCCTTCGCAAAATCAGCGATACCCGGTTGCTCGCTGATCTTTGCCCGAGCGAACCTGTTCGTTATGATCCCGCTCCTTGCTAAGAACCGCTAACACAACGTCGTGCGTTTGTGTGCCAGTGTTCTGAGGACGGGTATTGTTAGGGTTTTTTGGTAACAGCTATTCGAATGATCGACTTGCTAGGATTTACGACCGGGCTAAACCCGGTCGCACGCCGATTGTGCCCGCAGTGATTGGACAGCTTCCTTGACGATTCGCTCACAGATCTTGATTCGCACCGATAAGTCGCACGACCCAGCGCTCTTCGCTGCTGCTTCTCGCACGACTGAAGAACCTTCACGCGTGAATAGTCCATCGACGATGCGTCGCGATCTGCGCGCCATGACCGCCGATGGCGCTACCTACAGCGTGATGGTCGGCGTGGGGGAAAGCTATTTGCCCGCGTTCGCCTTGGCCCTGGGCATGGGAGAGGTCGTCGCCGGGCTGATCGCTTGCGTGCCGTTGTTGGCTGGGGCCGTGTTGCAACTGGTCTCGCCCTATGCGGTTCGCAAGATCGGCTCATATCGACGCTGGGTGGTTGCCTGTGTCACGATCCAGGCCGCCAGTTTTGCGCCTTTGGTAGTGGCAGCGCTGATCGGTCACATTCCCGTGTTGTTATTGTTCGTGCTGGCCGGCACGTACTGGGCCGCCGGTATGGCGACCGGCCCGGCTTGGGCGACGTGGGCCACAACCATCGTGCCCGAGCGCGTGCGATCGCGATTTTTTGCGCGCCGCAATCGGCTGGCACAATTTGCCGTGCTGTGCGGATTTGTCGGCGGCGGGCTGATCTTGCAGTTCGGCAATATGATGGAACATCCGCTCGAAGCGTTTGCGGTGATTTTCTTGATTGCCGGGATGTGTCGATGGATGTCTGCCCGCCTGATTGCCAGCCAAAGTGAACCGCTGCCCCCCGACGCACGCATGCATATCGTTCCGCGACACGAGATCCTCGGTCGTCTAAAGAACCAGGGCGAGGGGCGGCTGTTGATTTACTTATGGCTGATGTATGCCACGGCGCAGATTTCAGGCCCGTTTTTCACACCTTACATGCTGGTGCAACTTGAATACTCGTATGTTGAGTACATGTTGATACTGGCGACATCGTTTTTTGCCAAGACGTTGGCCATGCCTTGGCTGGGTGCGTTCGCCCATCGGTACGGTTCGCGGCAGTTGTTGGTGCTTGGCGGGCTGCTAGTCATTCCGTTGCCGGCGCTGTGGCTGGTCTCTTCGTGGATACCATACCTGATCGGCGTGCAAATTCTGGCCGGCGTGGCTTGGGGTGCGTTCGAGCTAGCCATCGTCTTGACCAGTTTCGATTGCATTCCCGCCTCGCATCGGATCAGCATGCTCACCGTGTACAACCTGGGCTATGCGATCGCCAGCGTTGGCGGATCGTTGGTGGGTGGATTGTTGCTTAAGCTGTTTGGCGAAGGGCACAGCGCTTATTTAGCAGTGTTTGCCATCTCGGGCCTGCTACGCTGTTTGACGCTGCTGCTGGTTCGCGGGTTACCGCACCCAATACCGTTGCAATCTCCGCCGCAGACGCATCCGGCCACGCTTCAGCCTGATATTGCCGAAGGAGAAGAACTTGTCAGCCCGCAGATCAGCGCCTCTCGCAGTGGCACGGTTGAACCGGCCATTGCGCCGTAGAGCGTCGGGCAAAATAGAAATCGATCGGAGTAAACCCGGTCGCTCGTCAGGTTTGCTACGGCAGTTTGCCGTATTTGCTACGGCAGTTTGCCGGTGTCCGACTTTTTTGTCGCAGTGTCGGCCATTTTGGTGC
The DNA here is from genome assembly GCA_043737375.1 of Planctomycetia bacterium. Taxonomy (GTDB): domain Bacteria; phylum Planctomycetota; class Planctomycetia; order Pirellulales; family JALHPA01; genus JAWXCH01. The sequence goes on along the minus strand of JAYTAU010000210.1, from coordinate 2,710 downwards.
GGGCTTTGTCGATCTCGCGTTTGATGTCGTCGTAGCGATTGTCGATATCCTTGCTTTTGTTGTCTTTAGCGCGAGCAATGTTGGCTTCCGTGCTTTTAACCCTGGCAATATTTTCTTCGCGTTCGACTTCGAGCAGTTTCAGTTTGGTCTCGACCTGCTCGTTCAAAATTTTCTTGAGCTCGCGTTCGTATTGGTTGTCGATAGTTACACTCATACGTGCCGCTAGCAATCGAATTCGCGAATCGATGACCCACAGCTGTAATTCCAACTCGGCCCGCCGGGGGCGATCTTTTTTCATCCGTTCCAAGCGATCCCAAGTGCCGTAAATATCGCGAACCGCTCGTTCGTACTGCTCGCTGCTGGTGAGTTTCAATCGGCTCAGAACTTCACCCAACTCGGGGTGATGCTGCATTACGAAGCCCCAAGTCACCGATTCGCGTTGACGCAGCTTGGCGAGATCTTTTTCGGCCTTGTCGGCTTTTTCAAGAGCGTCCTTGTTGGATGCATCGGAACTAATAGCCGTCGCAGGGTTTTTAGGTTGCTGAGCGATTACCAGTGACGTACCGCAAAGCGCAAGCGACAAAACGACCAGCATGGCCGCCGAAAATCTCCAACCAAAAATGAATCGAGTACTCATCGCACGCATGGCGTTCCTTACATTTCGCGTAGGGGCAATTTACCTTGGTTCACCGGCCCTGGCTCAGCAGCTCCAGTCGTTGGAGCAGCCGTACCGGGAGAATCCGAATCTTGCAAACCCGTCACGATCCATTCGAGAACGACATGCTCATCAATGCCGGTATTGCCATCGTCGTCGAATGGGGCCGCGGCTTGGCTATTGCGAATTTCGTCCGAAAGTGAAGTGGCGGAAATCGAATCGTTCGAAGCATTCGATCGAGTTCCCGGCGGCGTCATGTTCGCCCAGGCCAGGGATAGATGTTCGCGGCTGGGCTCGATTGCTAATCGCTGGTCGCCGTTGTGATGGGATTGGGCAACGCTCGAATCGCGTGAGTCGCCTCGGCCCATAACGTTAGTTGAATTCTGCCAAGCCAGCACGACCGCTAAACAAGCGGCAATCCCAACTCCGAACGCAGCTAGCCGACTATTCCACAACGCACCTGTTCGTAAAGCATTAGTTGGCAAATTGTCGAGTCCGGCAACTGTCACCGACGAATTTGGGGAAGCAATTGCATTCGCAGCACTCTCAGGTACCACGACAGGCAAGTCCGAACCGAAGTTCGAGCCCATATGTAGCACTGCGACGCTGTGAGCCAGTTCGACGGCCTGAGCCACGGCCTCGCGTGCGGTCTGGTCGTCGAGCAAGCGCAGCTCGAAGGCATCGCGTTGTGATTCGCCCAGCGAATGGGCCACATAGTGCAAAGCCTGCCAACCAAGCTCGCCGGGAAGTGTGTGATCGATTTTCATGATTTTGTTCGCGAGTTTTTGTTCGCAACGATTGACTACTGAATTTACTCTTCAAGATGCTCGCGTAATAACTTTAGTGCCAGTTGCATTCGCCCATAGATGGTGCCGAGCGGCAAGCCCAATTCGGTGGCCATCGTGGCGTACGTTTTCTCTTCGTAAATTCGCAGCCGGATGAGTTGCTGATGTTCATCGCTTAAATGTTTTAACGCCGCGCGGACGCCTTCGATCGCTTCACCCCGCAAGACCAAGTCGGCCGGCGAAGGCATCTCGCGCTCGCCGGCTTCGCCCAGCTTTTGTACCGCCTTGTTGCGAACCGTTTGTCGACGTCGATACGTGAGCGCCTCGTTAAAGGCCACCCTGAACAACCAACCTTTTAACGACTCTTCGCGAGCGGTGTGTCCTTGATCGACCGTCTTCGCAAAAGTTGCTTGCAACACTTCGTTTGCCAAATCCAAATCGCTCAGCACTCCCAATAAAAAACAACGCAATTCGTCGGCGTGCAATCGATACAGATTCGCCACCGTCGCGGCATCCATCCGTTCGACATTTCGATCCTCAACCGCGTCGACCGCGACATTACCGGTTGTGGTAATGCCCGCTGTGGCATCGATCGCAGCGCCGGTCGATTCGGAACGAAGTGGCATGACGGACCTATGCGAATCCAAGAGAAAGACGCACCGCCTGGCCTGGTTTTTTGGAAAAGCCGAGCGAAGCGTGAAAGTTATTGACAGGCGAAGGCTATGCGGGACAAAACGAACGACTACAATCGCGTCAAATTGCCTGGACGCGGCGATTTGCGACCAAAAGCCGCAATTATTGAGGTAAGGAAACGGACATCTTAGCGATATATCATCATACGACGCCGACGCTTCACCCGCAAAGAATGTCCGACTTTTGAGTTTGTTTACGCCAGGACGGGTTTAAGCGCGCAATTGACCTGCAAGGAAAACTGGTAAAAACGCAATCCTTGCACTTCACATCAGCGAAAAAACTCCTGCCGTCTATCCCTTGCAATACTGAAATGAGTCGAATTCGAATCCAGCAAGCAACCAAACGATTCTCACTAGGCCACACCGGGTTGGACAACCTGTCGCTCGATGTCGCCGAGAGTGAATTGCTGACGATCGTAGGCCCGTCCGGTTCGGGCAAGACAACCCTGCTGCGGGCGATCGCGGGTTTGGAAACATTGTCGTCGGGCCAGATCCTGTTCGATGAACAAGACATTGGCCGATGCGCACCGAAAGACCGCAACGTAGCGATGGTGTTTCAGCAGCCGGCGTTGTATCCA
>JAYTAU010000209.1:0-1802 GCA_043737375.1 Planctomycetia bacterium | reverse complement strand
GTCGGGCACGTTGGTGCGTAACCAAACATAAACGTCTTCGGGAATGTATTCGCCGCTGGGGAGCCTCGCGTAGGAATCGCCGTCGATGCTGACGAATAGATCGTGGCGTTTGACCGCCGGAGGCTCGTCGCGCACATCGCGAATCGACCAGACCAGAACATCTCGCGCCGCGTCTTCGACCGGTTTAAGCAGATACGACTCGACCGTGCTGGCGATCCAAACCAAAATCACGATCGTGAGAATCGGCGGCAACGCCAATGCCACGCCGCGCAGCACGACCGCGCGCGAGCGAACCCAACGGCGGCGGGGAGCAGGAGTTTCCAGCGGCAAGACAGGCATCAACGGAATTACGAATTACAAAGGACAAATTATGAGGCGCGAATGCATACGTGACCAGCGGATGATCATGGCGTATTGTCAACCGCCTGCGACTGTCTCGCAAGTCGGCAGGAATTCACCTAATTTCAACCTGCTTCTGAACAGGAGGAAACAGAGGTAACGGAGAAAGATGCAAAACACTGGCAGAGCCAGTGGCACACGAGCGGGCGGCGTTGTGTTTGGGCTTCTTAACTAGTCAACGGAAAGCCAATCGGCGGAATGTCGAGCTGCTGCGCGGTCGGGCCCGCGTGCCGCAAGGCAACTTGCGCAAAGCCAAGTTTCACGACTGGCTGTTCGTCGGCCTGATGATCTTTTTGCTCATCGCCCTGCTGGTCGGCTACGTGACGATCGCCTGGTGGGTGATCGCCCAAGTGGCCCGGTGGGTATTTGGCGGAGCATGAATCGGGGGGCGGTCGTTTGCCGCTCGGGCGGTTGGTTGCGGATTCGGTTTCACGGCGCCGCTTTCTTGGCGCTCTGGGCGTCTTTGATTGCGTCCCGCAGCGGAATCGAGTAGTAGTACCACGAGCGATCCGATCTGGGGCCGCCGTTGGGCGAACTGTGGGTCTGGAGATGGATCGCGGCGCGGTCGGCCAGTTCGCGGCTTAGGTGCGCCGTCGCCACCAGTTTTCCATCGACCTTGTCGGTAGCCAACGACACCGACAGGTCGCTGTAACCCGATTTGTCGCTGCTGGGAATCTGCAGGGACACTGCATCGAGCGGTTTGAGCTTGCCCTGGTCGGCGATGGTCAAGCGCACGGTGACGCGACCGCTATCATGCACCGTCGCCGCCAAGTCGTATTTCAATCCCAACTCGTCCTTCGTTTGGCCGATTTGAACGCCCAGCCCCAAAGCCACGCTGGCCGACAAAAGAATGGCCACCACCGCCGCCGGCATGTAGATCGATTGGGTCGAATGCATGGTAAATCTCCGTTTCGAATTGAGTGCAGGCGAAACCGCGACCGGCGATTAGACGCGGCTGGCTTGCTAGTAGTTCCAGAAATGCGCTGGCACCTTACCTATTCGTATTCTGCCGTCAAACGCCCGCAATCTTTACGCACCCGGAAAACTCGCCGCAGCTTAACAACTCGGCGATGTTGATTTCCGCACAACGACCGAGAACCAACCGGAATCGCCACTCAGTGCGAACATCCGATTGAACCGTTACGCCAGGCCTGTCCGATACAACCCTAGCAGTGCTGCTCGCAGGGCCTGCCGAAGCTGCCAGATATCGGTTGTCTCCGTCCATCGCACGCGCAAGGAACCCGCCACAGTGAATATCCATCCGCTGGCGATCGTCAGTCCGCAAGCTCAGTTGGGAACGCAGGTTTCGATCGGGCCGTTCGCCGTGATCGAGGCCGATGTGGTGATCGAAGACGGCTCGACGATCGCCGCGCACGCGGTCATCAAAGACGGCACCACGGTCG
>JAYTAU010000208.1:0-4679 GCA_043737375.1 Planctomycetia bacterium | reverse complement strand
ACGCCGGCATGCCATCGTGTGCATCAAAAATCGCGACTCGCTTGCTTAGCTACCCGCGGCAACTTTAGCCGGTTTGGCTTTCGCGGCTTTGGCCTTGGACGGTTTGGCTTTCATTGCGTTCTTGGCGTTGTTGGCGCCCTCTTCGGTGCGGCGTTCACGCAGACGAACCGCCTTGCCCACGCGATCGCGCAGGAAGTAAAGCTTGGCGCGACGGACGATGCTCGAACGCTTGACCACCACCTTGGCGATTTTGGGGCTGTGTAGCGGGAACTTGCGCTCCACGCCTTCACCCTGCACGATGCGACGGACGGCAAACATCTCGCGGGTACCCGAGCCGCTCTTGGCGATCACGGTGCCGTTGAAGATTTGAATGCGTTCTTTTTCGCCTTCGAGAATCCGGGTGTGAACGTCGACCTCGTCACCGACATCGAACTTGGGGACGTCGGTTTTCAGGCTGCTCTGTTCGACCAGAGCGAGAACTTGTTGACTCATGGCATGGTTCCTTTCGCGTTTATGAAAGCTGTTTTCAAGTTCTGTAGGGAATGCCCTCTGTGGCATTCCGGCGCTACAAGTGATTTCGGAACGCCACGGAGGGCGTTCCCTACAGTCGACTAAAGCTGAAAACAACCCTCCTTTGTTTAGTAGTAAAATAGTTGCTTAAGTCGGCGGAAGTAAGTCCGCGCGGCGTGCCGTGGTTTTTTGTAGGCTTTGCTCGCGACGCCAGCGAGCAATCTGTTCGTGATTTCCGGTCAACAAAACTTCCGGTACTTCAAGCCCGCGGTATTCGCGCGGGCGGGTGTATTGTCCAAATTCCAACGACCTGTCAGGAGTCGAAAACGAATCTTCCCGCGCACTGTCTTCGTGTCCTAGCACGCCCGGCACCAGTCGCACCACAGCGTCGATGACGACCATCGCCGCGACCTCTCCTCCACCAAGAACAAAGTCGCCGACAGACAGCTCATCGGGCCGCAACAGTTGCCGGATCCGATCGTCAAATCCCTCGTAACGCCCACACATCAGCAGCAGTCGCGGATGGGCGGCCAGTTCTTCGACAATCGGCTGCGTCAGCCGTCTGCCGGTGGGTGTGAGCATGATCAAGTGACCGGGCTGCACGTTGTTGTTATCGTTGTCCCCCGGCAAAGCCGGGGGCTGAATTTGAATTTCCGATTCACTGTCTAAGTTTGCACTTCGACCGGCTTGCACCGCTTCAACACATTCGACCACCGGCTCGGGCTTGAGGATCATCCCCGGCCCGCCGCCGAACGGTCGGTCGTCGACCACCCGATGTCGTCCCCTGGCCCAATCGCGAATGTTATGTAATCGAACATCGACCAAACCGCGTTGGATAGCCAGCTTCAGCAAACTTTGACTGACGTAGCCGCCGAACATTTCGGGAAACAACGTCAGGATGTCAAAACGCATGGAGGTTCGTTGGGTCGATCGAACACTTACTTCGAAATGGGCGCGCCGCTAAGCAATTAGGTGTCACCCGAAAGTTACTCGGCAGCGGCTTCTGGAGCCGGCGTGTTTTCGGCGGAAACTACGCTGGCGGCTTCTGCGGTTCCTTCAGCCGGGGCAGCTTCGGTTGGCGCATTGGCGGCAGCCGCGGCGGCAACGGCTGCTGCAGCAGCGGCTTCCTCTTCGGCTTTGCCGGGCACAAACTTCGGCACGCCGGGATCTGGAATCGCCTTAGGTGCCTTGAGGTTCTGCTTGGCCAAGGTTGCCGAATCGATGCGCGTGCCTGTCGGCCCGTACTTCTTGATCAGCGTGGCGACACGTTCGCTGGGCGTAGCACCGACGCTGAGCCAGTACGACAGACGATCCATGTTAAACGTAGTCCGCGCGTCGGTATCGCGTACTTGCGGGTCATAGGTGCCGAGTTCTTCGATCACGCGTCCGTCGCGCTTGGTACGCGTGTCGGTCGCACAAATGCGGAAGAACTGCCGGTGTTTCCGACCCATCATTTTCATACGAATTTTAACTGCCACGAGTGTCTCCGGTGGTGGAATAAGGTGACTGTGTTGCTGAAATAAACTCGTTCCCACGCTCTGCGTGGGAACGCTTACTTGGACGCTCTGCGTCCCCTTTTATGAATTGACTTCAATTATCGTTCATTGACGCGGAGCGTCGGGATTCTTAGTTCCCACGCGGAGCGTGGGAACCAGAGCTTAGTTAGCGGCTCATGCCCTCACCGCTCGTTCCTCGCTGCCTCTCCCATAGGGAGAGGGGTTTCATCGGTCAACTTCATTTATTTACCCGCGTCGCTTGCGACGCAATTCCTTTTCGCGAGCCTTCTTCATTTTCTTTTTCTCGTCGGGAGTTAGCCGTTTGCCGGTCCCTTGCTTGGCCTTGGCCAGCCGCGAACCGGGGTTCATCATACCGCCGTTCTGCAGCTCTCGCATCATCTGCATTTTTTCGCGAGCCCCTTTTCCGGCCATGCCGGTCATCAGGGCCTTCATGCCGTCGAACTGCTTGACCAGATCGTTGACTTCGCTCGGCTCGACGCCCGCTCCGGCGGCAATGCGGCGGCGACGACTCTGATCGACGATTTTGCTGGGGTTGCGGCGCTCGTCCGACGTCATGCTGTCGATAATGCCGTACAGCCGGCTCATGTCTTTCTCGAGATCGGCACCGGCCAGCATTTCTTTCATCTGGCCCATGCCGGGAATGAACCCCAGTACTTTTTGCAGCGGGCCCAAGCGACGAATCATGTTCAGTTGCTTGCGAAAGCTGTCGAGGGTGAACTCGCCGCGGCGAAGTTCTTCCTCTTGTTTTTGCATCTCGTCGGCATCGAATTTTTGCTGCGCCTGTTCGATCAGCGTCAGCACGTCGCCCATACCCAGGATGCGGCCGGCCATCCGCTCGGGATGGAATTCTTCGAGCGCGTCGAGATGCTCGCCGGTGCCCATAAACTTGATCGGCACGCCGGTGACTTGCTTGACCGACAGCGCCGCGCCGCCGCGAGCATCGCCATCGAGCTTGGTCATGATCACGCCGTCGAGCTCCAACGCATCGTTGAATGCTTTGGCGCTGGTCACGGCGTCTTGACCGGTCATCGCATCGACGACCAGATAAATTTGATCCGGCTCGACGCGGCGATCGACCCGCTTGAGCTGGTCCATCAACTTTTCGTCGATATGCAGTCGGCCGGCCGTGTCGAGAATGACGACTTCGATGCCTTCTTTGCGGGCCTTGGCCACCGCGTTCTGGCAAACCATGACTGGGTCGGTCTGACCCGGTTCGCTGTAGACCGGAATGCCGAGTTGATCGCCCAATACATGCAGCTGATGAATGGCGGCGGGGCGCTGCAAGTCGGCGGCGACCAGCATCGGCTTTTTGCCGCGCTCTTTGATCATACGGCCCAGCTTGCCGCAGGTCGTCGTTTTGCCGGCACCTTGCAGCCCGCACAGCATCAACACGGTCGTGTCGCCACGCAGATGCAGCGAATGGTCGACCGGCCCCATCAGATTGATCAGCTCGCGATTGACGATCGAGACGAGCTGTTGGGTGGGGTCGAGGGATTTGAGAACTTTTTCACCGATGGCCTCATCGGTGACTGCGGCCATGAAGTCCTGGACGACCGAGTAGCTGACGTCGGCTTCGAGTAGGGCTTGCTCGACGGTTTTCAGCCCGTCGCGCATGTTCGATTCCGTGAGCTTCCCCTTGCCGCGCAAATTGCGCAGCGCCGTGGAGAGACCGTCTTGAATCGATTCGAACATGACTAACCGGCAAATAATAAATTACGAATTACAAATGACGAATTATAAAAAAGCGGCGGAAATCGTTTTTGGGCCAATGGTTACGTTCAGTCGTTTTCGCCGACAATTAACGTACCCAAAAGAAATCGCCCGGCGTCGAATGCCAAAAAGTCGCACAGGACCGCAAGGCCCTCGCGGCATTTTCTTGGCGAAGCCGGGCTAATAGGCTAGGCATTTACGAAAACACGCATTTTAGCCGAATGGCCAGTGGTTTGGCAATCCTAGGGGATCCGAAAAGACAAAACGATCACCTAGTGAAACCGCAGCCACAATTACTTTAGGCAGGGGATCGCGCCGCCCACTGGCCGCCCTCTAGCCGGTCGAGATAGCCTGGCAATTCCGAGAGAGGAAAGAAGGAGTCCGTTTTTACTGGATCGGCTGGCAACGGGCAACTGTCCATATCCGAAATCTTGACAACGGCGTCATGCTCACCCAAGGCGTTGTCGAGCAGCACAAAGGACACACCAAGCAATGCTTTGGCTGTCGCAGACGTAAGGCCGCGGATATTCAGAATAAGTTGGACTCGCGCCCCATCCGGTGTCACCTTGCACCAGATGTCGTCATAACCTAGTTCTTGGCCGTTCATGTCGATTGTTGCGTCCAACGAGCCGCGCTGACGGAACGCAACAATTTTCCAACCGGGGAGGTGCGGGGCAGCGCCAACCGCCCATTGAACTTGATTGAAAAGATCAGAATTGCCGTCGGCGCTAATGCAGAAAATCCAATCACCAGCATTGTTGGGTGTAATCTCCCAAGTCAAATTGGGATGAGATTTCTTAAATGCACGAGAAAGTTCGTTAACAAAATCGTCGGAGGTTTTGGGTTCAGAGCGCTGAATTCGAGATGTGTTGGCAGCAAGCCATGCCCAGAAGGCGTCAGAAGACTGTTGCTTTTTAAACATCCCAAACATTGTATGCGCGG
>JAYTAU010000207.1:0-4689 GCA_043737375.1 Planctomycetia bacterium | reverse complement strand
CGAGCCGATGCAGCAAATGGGCGAGCCGATAAATCGTAATCGCTTCCAAACCCGGATAGCAAAACGTAATTTCGTCTGTGTTCTTGACAGCCGGATCGCCGTCGTAAGCGGCTTGAACATCCAATGCCAACTTTCGTCGCAAGTCGGGCAACTGTTCGAGAAACTGAATCGCCTTGGCTTGCCCGAGCGCCTCGAAATCGCGATCTTCGGTACACATGCTGCTGGCACCGGCGTCGTGTCGCAGCGCCCGAGCGATCTGCATCGTCAACTTATCGTGCAATCCGTCGATCAAGTCGCCGACGTGATACAGCACATTTCCCATGTGCAATCCCTCGCGCCGGCGAAAGCCCGGATAAAGAATTTCCTTGAGATCCTCGCACGCGCTGATGATGATGTCGTAATTCGGCAGCGGGCAATGCCCCAAGTGATTGATCGAACCGGCCTCGCGATAGGTCTGGACGATCTGCTTGGTCAGTTCGGGCAGTTGCTCTTTGAGTCGAGAGTCGGAGGCCATGATCGTAGGGACGAAAATCGGAATTCGGACTTGGGAAATCGAACGGAGTCGTTGCGGTCAGACTATACTCGTCGGCCTTCCGAAGCTACCTTCCGCCAGTTGTGCCGCGGACAAGGCGGATTTCTAAGCCACGCGCCACCGAGAGATATCGCCGTAATCAACAACAGCGACAACAACTTGCGCAACAGAGGCAGCCGGTTAAATAAATTCGGCGCATAAATTCGGTGCTAGGGCGGGGGGCTTACGTTCGAGCGACCATCCAACGACATCGCTCTGAACCGTTCGCAATCGAACGCGGGTCACTACGTACCAGCTATCGTAGGACGCAAACCCGTTAGAATCAACGTCCCTGGTACTGTAGTCGGCCTGCAACGTCCGACAAATTCAGAGAAAACGTCGCCCGAGCTGTAGGAGCGGCTTCCCAGCCGCGAACATATTGGGTCGCCGATGGGAATCGGCTCCTACAATGGCTCGGGTCACCGATAAGAATCGGCTGCTAGGATCCGATTGTTGCCGAGAGAATATTGTTGCCCTACTGCCCCAACGTCCATCTAGCGCGGGCCGGTTCGGCTATCGGTTGTTGAAAGTTCGGCGGGCGGCCGCCATCGACCTTAGGACCGATATCGGTTTCGGTATACGGATCATACCGCAACGCTTCTGCCCGTTGATAACTAGCCGGCCCCGGATTAAACCAATTGGGCCGAGCGAGGTTCTGACAGCCCGCACCGGCTAGCATGACCACACAGCAGCCCACGAGCAAAATTGGTTTTGACATAGGTGCGATACGCTTTGCTCGGGAAAAATACTTTGAACTTCTAACGTAACTCATGAGCGGCCGGGCTTAAGCCAGCCGAGCCTACGCATAGCGGCATTGTCGCTGATACGTATGAAATTATAGAAAACGCTATCCGACTCGACCAAGATCATTATCTTTGCAAGCCGCCCCCGCCTTTCATGAAATCGGCCTGCTAGCAGACCCGCCATCAGCATTTGATTGCACGCCCGCGCAATCTAAGGAAGATAGGCATCCAGCAGAACCGCGTCAGCCGTGGGAGTTAGCAACGTCTGCCCGATCGCCGCTGGCAGCATAGCCGTCATGCCCGGTCGCAAGGGGCGACCGCTAGGATCGCCGTCGATCGTCAGCTCGCCGGCGACGACCAACAATAAATGGCAGCGATTGTCGCCGCCGACCAAGACTGGGCCCTCGATCTGGTGTCGATCGAGTATAAACTTGTCACAATCGACCAATCGACTACAAGTCGGATGTGATGTTTTGGTCGGTTGCTGCGGTTCCACCACGCCGCGGTCGAAGTCGATCACGTCGAGCGCTTGCTGTATATGCAGCGATCGTGGTCGCCCCTCGGCATCGAGTCGGTTCCAATCGAACAGGCGAAATGTGGTATCGCTCGATTGTTGGATCTCGGCGATCAATAGGCTCGCGCCGAGCGCATGCACAGTACCGGCCGGTAGAAAAATGCAGTCGCCGACGCGCGGGAAAAATCGATGTAAGCATTCCTCGACCGTCCCGTTGACGATCGCAGTTTGCAGCGCCTTAAGGTCGACGCCCTGGCGCAAACCGGCGTAGATGATACTATTCGGCTCGGCGGCCAATACAACCCAGGCCTCGGTCTTGCCCAAGTCGGGCGGAGCGAGTCGCGCTGCTTGTGCATCGTTCGGGTGTACTTGGACCGATAGCACGCGATTGGCATCGAGCAGTTTTAGTAACAGCGGGAACCGCGGCTGCGGCGCGTGGCAGCCCAGCAGGTCGTCGCACATCTCGATGACCAACTGAGTTAACGTGGTGCCGGCCAGCGAGCCGTATGCAACGCGACTTTGATCGTCGCTATGATCGACGATCTCCCAGCTTTCGGCATAGTCGTTGCCTTCGGCGAGGTCTTTACCCAAGACGGTTGCGAGTCGTCGCCCGCCCCAGATATATCGGCGATAGATCGGCTCGAAACGCAGCGGGTAAAGAATTGTCATGACGCGATGTCGTAAAACGGAATTTATTCCGTTTTGCATTTAGAACGGAACGATCTTATTTCCATTTGTGTTTGCCAATTATAGATTTTTTTCTTCGAGGCGGTGTTGATTCTAAAAAACGGAATGAGTACTGTTCTACGGATTTGCATAGCCTTCGATAATCCGACCGATTCCAAACAAGCAGACCGAGAACACGAGTGCCGCGAACAAATAGACCGGCTCGCTCCAGCGTATCAAGGCGAAGATCGGAACGATCAACGCCATGATTTGGAGTGTCCGACCGATGGTGTGCATGAGTTGATGGCTATGGTGGTGATCGCGACGGGAAGTATCCGCGAATCGTGAAACCGTTATGATAACGGCTTGAACTGCCTGACAGAATAGAGAGTCGGCCTTATCGAACCGGGCCGTATCTAGATCGCGTATGCCACAGGTCCCTTCGAAAACCATCGGCTCGATTATCTGGCGAGCGCTGCGATTGCGCTGCCCGCTTTGTAGCCAAGGCAAGCTGTTTCGCACCTGGTTGCGAATGCATGCGAACTGCTCGAATTGTAATTTGCGATTCGATCGTGCGCCCGGCTACTACCTAGGTTCGGTTTATTTCAACTATGGTCTGACCGCGCTGTTGGTCACGATCGGTTACTTCGCGATGTTTTTTAGCGACACGTTGTCGCCCAATCAGCAGTTAGTGGTATTGGGGGCATTTTGCGTGTTTTTTCCGCTTTGGTTTTTTCGCTACGCACGCAGTTTATGGCTGGCGATGGATTTATATTTTGATCCGCAGCAACTCGATGGGGAACGGATCGACACGAATGAATTGACGGATCATTGATTCGAAGTGGGTTTCTACATGCGGTATGCGTTGTGTGAAAAGCCCACGGTTTTGCGTGGGCAGACATATATTGAGTATTGTCGCTACAAGGCCACTCAGGGCAGTGGGCATGGCACACGAGAGTTTGCCTCGTCGCAGCTAACATCGTCACCCTGAGCCTCACGCTGAGCCCGCGCACGCAGCACTTGCCGATACATGTAAACGCTGAAGCAGCTCAGCACGGTGAAAGGCATCCCCAGCATAAATAGAATGCTGTAAAAGTAGCCTTTCACTAACCCATCTTGACCGGGGTCGTTGGCGGCCAGGGCCTCTTTGCAATTGGGGCAGGCCCACACGGTCGACGTGACAACGAACACCATCAGAGCGATGACTGTCAGCCGGACAAGTTGTTGAGAATTATTTCGCGACATGGTTTCATATTATACCGTTCCGAACGGTTTCGAAGCGAATTCTTTATCATCGAATCGTTCAAACAACCGGCAATGGATACCAATGGTACAGCATCAGATAGATCACCACGCCGGTAATCGACACATACAGCCAGATCGGAAACGTCCAAACCGCCAGCCGGCGATGCGCCGCGCGACGGTCGGTCAGCCCTAGGTAAATGTTCCACGTGGCCAACACAGGTACGGTCATCGCCAACACAATGTGCGAAATCAGAATTGCAAAATAGACGAAGCGGATCGTTCCTGTTCCGCCGAACGGCCGGTTCAGGGCTCCGACCGGCCACACGTGATAGGCCAGATAACAAATTAAAAAAACGACCGACACCGCGAACGCCGAGAGCATCACATTGCGATGGGCGATCTCGCGCCGTTGCTTGATCAACACATAACCGACAATTAGCAGAATGGTCGCCAAGCCGTTGAGCAGCGCATTGATCGTCGGCAGCGGATGGATGTCGGTCCATAAGCTTGCCGTCACCAGACTCCACAAGCTCAGCGAATTCAGTACATTCATCTACGTTGCGGCTCCCGCTGGCTTGTCCTTCAGTTCGATTAGAAACCGTTTCATCCGTTGCATATCATCGGCGTTGAGCGTCTCGAAGAAGTCGAGTATTTTGCCATCCGGCCCGATCACCAGGGCGCGTTCCGAATGCGTTTGTTGTTCGATGGCCTGTAGAAATTGCTCGCGCGCCAGCCGCTTGATCTTCTCCAAGTCGCCGGTCAAAAACAGCCAACGCTCCGAATCGGCGTTCAAGCGACCGGCATACTCGCGTAATTTTTCGGGAGTATCGGTGAGCGGGTCGCATGTGATACTGACAAATTGAATCGCCGGATCCGGCACCTGTTTTTGAATATCGGCCAGGGCCTGGTTCTGTCGAAAGCATGGTCCGGGACAACTGGTGAAAAAAAAC
>JAYTAU010000206.1:0-1810 GCA_043737375.1 Planctomycetia bacterium | reverse complement strand
TTCTCAAGACAGCCGTGGCGATCGAAAGCCCCTACCAAAACGAGATCGCGTTATTATTGAACGGCCTCGGCAAAGCCAGTCCGACGGGCCCGGCGACGACGTTCGAAGAACATATCGCGGTGGGCAAAAAAGCCGGATTCGGCGAAAAATGGGCCGAGGCCAATGTCTCGTTCACCCAAGCGCTGGAACTGGCTAACAAGTCGAAAAAAGCGGTCGACATCAAAGAGGCCCAAGGGCTGCTCAGCTTGGTGCAATTCAAAATCGCCATCGACCTGCACAAGACTGGCAAGTTTGCCGAGTGCCTGGAACTCAGCAAGCAAATCGCGCGGGTCGATAAATCCGACAACAGCGCAGCCGCCGCCGGTTTGGCCCTGCACACCTCGTATGGCCTCTACGTCAAGGTGCTTGCCAACGCCGCCGCGAAAGATAGTGAAAAGACCGCGGCTCTGGAAGAAGTTCAAGCCAACGCTAAATTCTTGCTCGATAACTGGCCGGGCGGGGCAGAAGCCGATGAGGCTCGATTTATGCTGGCCGGTCTAGTTCAGAAAAATGGCAACATCGAAGGCGCGATCAAGTTTTTAGGTGAGATCAATCCTGAATCCAAGCGTTACGGAGGGGCGTTGGCCGGTTCAGCCCAATTGTATTGGGGGTTGTATCGCAAGGCCAAGGCCGAAGAAAACGCCGATCCGGCCAAGTTGGCCGCACTCAAGAAAGAGGTCGTCGACCGACTCGTCATAGCGGTCGCCGAGCTGTCGAAGCCGGGTACCGATGAATCGCTCGCCGACGCGTTGCTCAATAGCCAAATGCTGTTGAGTTTCATTTATTTAGATGAGCAAAAACCAGCCGAAGCGGTCAAGTTGCTCGAACCTTTGTTTTTGGATATCAAGACCGCCAACCCGCCGAAAGCCATCAATGATTCGACGGTGAAAATTTTTAGCGCCGCCGCGAAAGCCTATATCGCCATCGGCGGGCCCGACGGATTGACCAAAGCCGGCAATGTGGCCGAAACCCTCTTGGAACTCGGCACCGACGATCCCGCGGTCAACAAAGAACTGATCGACTTTGCCAAAACGTTCGACAAGGAAATTCGCGACGCGCAGGCCGTCGAGATCGCGAGTCCGGAATTTTCGGCCAAGACCTTGGCCCGCGCCAAGATCGAAGGTTGCCGCAAGGTCCAAGTCAAACTGATCGACGGCCTGTCTCCGCGTGAGAAGCTGACTGCGGAGCATATTATTTACCTGGCCAGCACGTGTCAATCGTTGGGGATGAACAAGCAGTCGCGTGAGCTGTACAACAAGATCACCAAAATGGCCGCGGAAAACCCCGCTACGGTCCCCAAAAACCAACTTACCTACGTGCTTGCCAAATTGATCGGGCTGTTGCGAGAAGAGGGCAAATACGAGCAAGCCATTATGGAAGTCGACAAGCTGATTGCCAGTAACGAAAGGGTTCTCGAACCGCTCATCACCAAAGCCGAAATCCTGCAAAGCTGGGCGCAAAAAGATCCAAAGAAGTACGATGAGTGCGTCCAGCAGTGGCTGAAAATTCGATCCATGCTGCAAGGCTCGGTCAAAAAACCCAAAGCCTATTACGACGCAATCTACAACGCGGCAACGTGCCTGGTCGCACAATCCAAGGCCACGAACGACAAAGCGAAAGCGCTAGAGGCCGAAAAAACACTACGTTACCCCATGACCTTGACTCCGAATTTGAACGGCCCCGATACCGTGGCTAAATACGAAGCCCTGCTTAAGCAAGCACAGCAACTGCAAGCGAAGTAGCATTGCGCGTCGCAACTCCCAAAAATCTC
>JAYTAU010000205.1:0-11434 GCA_043737375.1 Planctomycetia bacterium | reverse complement strand
CACCGAGGCCTCGATGATGCGGCCGGCCTTCTCATCATGCGCCTGTGCTCGGAAGTAACTGATCAGCCGATGCCGCAACGATTTCGATTTGCCGACATAGACCAGTTCGCCCTGTTGGTCGATCATGCCGTACACCCCGGGGCATTTGGGACAATGCCGCCGCAGGCGCTGACGCATCTCTTTGAAAAAGTCGTCTCGCGACATCTCGCCCAGATGCAACTCGGCAGTACGCAATCCCAGCCGCATTCCCAACGAGCAGGAACCAAAGCCGGAAAATCGAGTCGTCTCGACAGGCCAAAGCACGAACCCTTCCTCCATGAAGCGCGACCGACAGGCACGGTTACGTTATGTATCGTGCAGTGTACTGGATTATTTTTGGCGGGTCATATCCAGCCCCGGCTTCGCCGGAGGATTTGACGGCGACTCGACGTTGTGCGAGCAAACGATTTTGAATCGGACCCTTCCCCCGGCAAGCCGAAGACTGAGGAATTTACTTTGTTGCATTCTATGTGTAGAAGCCGCCGAAGTGCGAGAGGCGGGGCTATGCAACTTTCAGCGAATAAAGTGCTAGCGTTGATAGCATTGAGCGAGGTTAGAAATATGAGGCTCGAAGGCAGTGGATATGAAGTTGCAGCGATCATCCCCCAGCCCCCAGCCTCACACCTCCCCTCTCTCACGTTTGCATCAACTTGCCAACACTGCTCAGCCGATGTTTGCTGTAGTTTCCAAATCCATTGCCGTTCGGCGAAGTCGGTCGTTCCATAGGACATCGCAGTTGGACTGGGTCCCGCAACCCGGTCCATCCACACGATGCGCGTTATGGTTCGCCCAACTTTTCTGCTTTGCCATAACGGCCGACGATGTCAGCCTGACCCAGCACAGAATCCGCAATGCCTCTGAACGCAACTATGCCGCCGCTATCGGCAGGCAACTTGTCGTCGAAAAATATTTCCGCACGCCGCGAAGGCGATTCGTTCACGCCGACCGTACTTGGTCCTTGGCGGCTTGAATGCGTGCTGGCAGAAGGCTCGATGTCGACCGTCTATCAGGCAAGGCCTGTAGCGGCAGCCGATCACCTGTCGCAGTCCAAACCGTCGGCCCAATACGCAGTCAAGGTGTTGCGAGAACGCTGGCAAGCCGATTCGCTGGCGGTTGGTTTTTTCCGTCGCGAAGCCATGATTGGTCGCACCGTGCGCCACCCGTATTTGGTCTCGATCCTCGCATCGCAATTAGTCGAACCGCCGTATTTCGTCGTCATGCCATGTCTAAGCGGGGTATCCGTCGCACGTTGGCTGCGACATGAACCATTGCCGCTGCCAACCGCACTTTGGGTCGCCCGGCAAGCGGCCGAAGCGTTGATGTCGCTGCATCATGCCGGCTTCCTGCATTGCGACGTAAAGCCTGCCAATCTGCTGATGGCACGCGACGGGCACGTGACGCTGATCGATCTTAGTCTGTCGCGCGAGAAGCAAGAAACCGGTTCGGTGTTCGATCGCCCGTTGATCGGCACGATCGGTTATTTGCCCCCCGAGTTGCTGACTTCGACATTCGCGACCGACGAACGCAGCGATTTGTATAGTTTAGGCGCAACGTTGTTCGAGATGCTTAGCGGTCGCACTCCATACGCGGCCCACTCGCTCGAAGAACTGGTCGAGTGCCAGCAGCGAGAACCGATTCCGCATTTACGTTCCCTGGTGCCGCAGACGCCGGTGGCCGTGTCGGAGTTGGTGCATCAATTACTGGCCAGAAATCCGGCGCGACGGCCCGGCACATGTCAGGAAGTAATACGCAGGCTGATCCGATTCGAGATCGAGTGTTTGGGTCAGGCGAATTGCGATTGCCCGTAGAACGGAATGCATTCCGTTGCTGAGTGATAAACGCCGTGGCCGGGTTAGCAATTCCACAGTTGCGTATCTCGTCGTAATGACTCCCGATCCCTCGATGTCTATTCTGACATCGCGCGAGGAATCGTCTCGTTCCCATCGCGGCTGACCAGCGCGCGATACACCTGCGGATCGATGTCGTCGCTCAGCGACTTCACGCTGCCGTCGGCGAAGCCGTGGATGACCACTCCGGGATGATTGCTGCTGGCACCCCACGCTCGGCCTTGCGAGTTGGCCCATTGATCTTTGGGCAGATACATGCGATCGGGAAATTCTTTCGCGGGTCCGTAGTTCAGCATCGGCGCGCTGCCGTTCGATTTAAGCGCGGCGGCTTCTGCGCTGGTCCGCGCCAATTGCGGCGGCGTGGCGACCAACCAGGTTGTACCCGCGTCGTACCACGATGCATACGCCGGCTCGCGAGTCTCGGCCAAGATTACCGTAAACGATTGTCCGTCCTTGATGTCGGCAAACGTGACTCGCCCCTCGGGCACGATCACGCCGTTGGCCTTAGTGGGCGAGTGAGCAATCAGGTCGATTTCGGTTGCGGCGGTGGCAGCGTAGTTGGTAATGGCGACGCCATTGGGCCGGCCGGTACTGGCGTCTACGCCAAGCCAAGAAACATATTCGGGCGCGGCGGCGATTCGCTCGTACTCATTCGCAGGGCAGAGCAATGGAGCAAGTTCTACTGTCGACGCATGTTGGCTAGACGGAAACACGACATTGGCTGGGTCGAATGCCGGAAGGTGTAATCGGTCGGAAGTCCTTTGAATTCCGTTGTAAAACTTCGTCTCCTCCGTGTAGGGAAGTATCGACACGATCCAACTATAGCGGGCACGATCATCGGGCCGAGTTGACGCCGCGATTTGTGTTGTCAACGGACTCATCTCGACGATATCCTCGCCGTCGAGCTTGAAATTGTCCTTGCCGGTGTTGGGAAAATGCTTTTGGGAATCAGCATAGTTATGCGTCGCCAAGACAAGTTGCTTCATGTTATTTATGCAACTGTTCCGCAGTGCAGGCGGTCTAGTCACAGTTATCGCTGGCAGTAAAAGCATGATCGCTAGTCCTACGATAAATACGACGACCAACAGATCGCGGAGCGTGAACGCGCGACGATGGTGATCGAGCTTTGTGCGGCGGTTGTTCATGATGTTGGCTCCTTCGTAGAACGGAATCTACTCCGACTCGCGCCGTTTCTAGCATTCGGGGACGGGACGACTTCGCAACCGTCCCGCCGTTATATCACCTAGAAGCACCAACAATATTCATCCTAACCCGAAGCGTAAGCGAGGAATTGACTACAGTTTGCGGCCTGTCCTCGCTGACGCTTCGGGTTAAGATAAGGCTTCTTAGTTTCGACACCCCCGTGCCTGGGTTAGGCTGTCGCAAAACACGGGCAATAGATTGACTGAATTTCGTCGGCCTGCGGCACGACGGCTAAACGCGCCTCTGCAATTCTCTTCCCACGCCCCTCGCTGCTCGTTCGTCGATGGGACAAGACGGAATAACTTCCGTCCTAAGTGTCGGCAAAGACGGAATGAATTCCGTCCTACGAATATGGCATCAAAATCTCATCCGCCGCGATGCCGGCAATTGATCTAAATCCGCCGTCCGCGATCTGCTGTCCCAATTTGGTGATCGTGCGAAAGTAACGATCGCTGGGCGGTTTGCCGGTCAGCTTGCGCGAGAGATCCTGACACAAGCAATCGGCCGCGTCGCGAACCAGCGCGTCCTCTTGTCGGCCGCCGTACAGGGCCGTGCAGAGCATCACCACGGCGTCTTGAATTTGGCTAGAGAGTTGCGACATCCGGCATTGTCGATCGGCCAAGGCCAGTTGATGCTTGCGCATCACGCCGTCGATCAGCCGCGGCGCGCGCTGCAAATAATCGCCGGCGAATTCGGCGTGTTGTTTGAGCATCGCCGGAAGCTGCGGCAGTTCGCTGCGACTCTTGACGGCAAATCGCTCGGCGGCCAGCCATTTCATATACGGCCCCACCGCGCCGCGCAATGCCCAAGCGTGCGCGGGGTTCATCGGGTTCGGTTTTTTGATGCCGGCCGCGGCCAGCGCTTTTCCGATCGGTTCGAAGAAACGCGTGCCATGATGTTTGACCAGCGACTTGAAGAACGCCATGCCCAGCATTTCCCCTTCGCCTTCGTAAATACACGGGGCAAGATACTCATGCACGTTGTCCCCCAACAAATGCCCGTGCAAGAACGAGCGACCGCCGTGCGTTTTCATGAACAGTTCGATCGCCGCTTCCTTGAGCGATTCGCTACCAAAAATCTTGGCGATGATGCACTCCATCTCGCCGCGATAACCTTCGTCGAGCAAACTCGCGCACCATTCGGTCAGCGCGTCGCAGCCGACGATCAATCCTGCCAATCGACCCAACCGCCGGCGAACCAGTTCGCGCGTCTCGATCGCAGCGCCGTACGTTTTGCGATACTCACCCCACGGCAACATGTTGGCCAACAGCACGCGCATCGTTCCCGACGCGTTGGCACACAGCGCCACGCGACCCAGGTTCAGCCCGTGATACGCGATCGTCAGCCCGTCGCCGCGCGTGGGCGTCAGCAAATTCTCTTTCGGCACGCGGAAATTTTTGAAGATGATGCCCTGGTTATGCGTGTGCTTCAGTGCGTACAGCCCATAGCGCCGCAGTTGAAAATGCTCGTCCTCCGCATCCGGCAAATCGACAATCAGCACGGCGGGCCGATTCTCGACCAGACACACCAGCCCAATGGTGCGACCCGCGCGCACATTGGTGATGAACAGCTTTTCGCCGTTAATAAGATAGTGATCGCCGACCAATTCGGCCCGCGTGCGAAGCGCGGTCAAGTCGGAGCCGGCTGCCGGTTCGGTAAGTGCAAATGCCGAGAGCCGCTCGCCGCTGGCCAACCGCGGCAAGAACCGCTGCTTTTGTTCGGCATTGCCGAATGTGCGCACCGGATCGACCGCGCCGATGCAACCATGTACGCTGGCCAAGCCGGCGATTGTCGGATCGGCCGTCGCCATGCGTGCCAAGAACGGCGCGAAGCTGCCGAACGGCGCGCCGCTTCCGCCATACTCTCGGTCGACCAGCATACCCCAGTAGCCGGCGTCGGCCAGTTCGCGCAACACGTGATCGCCGATTTTATGCTGCTCATCAAGCAACGTGCCGGCCGCGCGATGTCGTCGCACTAGCGCCACAGAATCGTCCATCACCCGTGCCACGTCAGGCGGCGTGGCGGGCACGCGACCCGCGAACAGTTCGGTGGGCAGGCGTCTGTCCCAGACGGCGCGATGCACAGGGCTGTGCGACGTTTGAAACCGCTCAGCGAACAGCGCTTCGACTTGGTCGTCGGCCTTGTCGATGGCGCCGGTGCGCCGCGACTCTTCGTCGCTCTTGCCGCCGAGCTTGAGTGCCGTCTCGGCGAACGAGATCGACGTGTCGGGTGTGTCGTTCAACATGACGTTATCGGAATCTGTTTTCATGTTGCCATTCAAAGTAAGAAACTAACCACGGAGGCACGGAGGCGCGGAGAAAAAAAGAGGAATGTCTCGCGCAAAGGCGCGAAGCACGCAAAGTTTTTAAGTTCATGGCAGCGTAGTATTGATCGGACATCGCCTTTTTGATTTGAGCGTTTTTACTTGCCGAATTCGCGTTCATTCGTATCCATTTGCGGCCAACTTTTGATGTCCTCTCCGCGTATCCGTGTTGAATTGCCTTTCGAATTATATGCACTCTGTTGATGAAGAGTCGTATAGTCCGGCGATTGTCGCGGCAAAGTTCTGCGCGATGACCGACCGGCGGAGTTTAAGCGACGCAGTCAGTTCGCCCGTTTCAACCGTAAAACCGCGATCGACCAGCGCAAACCGGCCAATTTGTTCGCAATGCCCGACCGCGGCCAGCCGCTTGGCGATCGCCTGCCGGTAACGCTCGATCACCTGCGGAAGAAGGAGCAATTCTGACACTGGCGCGCACGACACTAATTCGGCACGCAACCGCTCAACATTCGGCACAATCAGTGCCACCAAATATTTCTGCCCATCACCAAATACAACAGCCTGTTGAATCAGCGGCTCTTCGGTCAATAGCGCCTCGATCATGGATGGCGAGATCTTTTTACCGCCTGCCGTAACGATCAATTCTTTCTTGCGACCCGTGATAAAGAGAAACCCATCGTCATCGATTTGCCCCAAGTCACCGGTGTACAGCCAGCCGTCGCGCACCGTCGCGCTGGTCAAATCCGGCTGCTTCCAATAACCCAGCATCACATGCGGCCCCCGGGTCAGCACTTCGCCATCCTCGGCGATTCGCACTTCGACGTCGGCGACGGGCCGCCCGACTGAACCGAAGCGATTCACGCCGCTGCTCGAACTGCTGATCACCGGAGACGATTCGGTCAGCCCGTAACCTTGAACCAACAGCAGCCCATGCCGCGTGAACCAGTCGGCGGTGCCGTTACTCAACGGTGCCCCGCCCGAGCAAGCAATGCGCATCCGCCCGCCGAATAGTTGTTTGAGTCGCGCCGATTGTTCATCGTCGCTGCCCCCTTGCGATGCGACCAGCCGGCGAATTTTGTCATAGAAGTACGGCACGCCGTTCATCATGGTCGGCCGCACGGCCGCGCAGTTGGCCAAAATCTTTTCGCGGCTTTCGGCCAATGCGATTTCCGACCCGCGCACGATCCAAGTATACAAATCGGCCGTGCGCGCATAAATATGCGACAGCGGCAGCCAGACGAGTCGCATATGCTCGGCGTGCTGTTCGTATTCGGCATCCGTGGCGATGGCGTTAGCGGTCAGATTGCCGTGCGATAGCATTACGCCCTTGGGCTCGCCGGTGGTGCCGGAGGAATAGAGGATCGTGGCGATGTCGTCGGGTTGGACGTTTTCAAGGGCAGCGCGCTCAATTGCGCGGCCGGCTGCATGGTTGCTGACAGCATCGCCGCGCGCTTGCATCACTTTGCTGAAATGCTCGACGCGCTGGCCGGCGATGACTGCTTCGACAGCATCGTGCGAGTAAAACGCAATTTCCGCCGGCCAGCCGACGGCCGCAGACGCCAGCACATTGGCAATCGCGTGGCTTCCCACGATGACATGTCGCGCGTCGGTATCGAGAATCTGATAACCCATTTGTAAACCTGATGACGAGGCATGTACCGCGACATGCACCGCGCCGATCGAATGAACCGCAAAGTCAGTGACGATCCACTCGTAGCGATTCTCGGAGATTTGCACGACGCGGTCGCCGCGCTTCACCCCGAAGCGTTGTAGTGCGTCGGCATATTGCCGTACGTCCCACGCCAGCTCATTCCAAGACTTGGCGATGAAGCCGTTCCCTGCGGTCGCGCTGTTACTCGGCAAATAGATGGCCGGGCGATCGCCCGATAGTGCAACGCGGCTGCTAAACAGTTGAACGAGAGTAGTGGATTGGGTAATCGGCATGGAAGAATTCTATATGTTTCTGTAGGGAATGCGCTGCTGTGGCATTCCGGCACTGCAAGAAATTCAGGAACTGCGAGCGATTCCGGAACGCCACGGAGGGCGTTCCCTACAGAAGCAGCAAGTAGTTTTTCAAACGCGCTCGAACAACGTGGCGATGCCTTGGCCGACGCCGATGCACATCGTCGCCAGGCCGATGCCAGCGTCGCGGTCGATCATGTTATTGATCAGCGTCGTGGCGATTCGCGCGCCGCTAGCGCCCAACGGATGACCGATCGCAATCGCGCCGCCGCGCACGTTGACCTTCTGTTCGTCAAGCTTCAGCATCCGAATGCAAGCCAGCGCTTGCGCGGCGAATGCCTCATTCAGCTCAATCAAATCGACATCGGCCAGCGTCAGGCCTGCGCGCTTGAGAACCTTCTGTGTCGCCGGCACCGGGCCCGTTCCCATCACCGACGGCTCGACTCCGACAACCGCCGTGGCCAGCACGCGGACCAGCGGTTTCAGACCTAAGGCACTCGCTTTTTCTGCGGACATGATCAATAGCGCTGCCGCGCCGTCGTTGAGCGGCGAACTGTTCCCCGCGGTCACGGTGCCCAGGCCCGGCATGAACGCCGGCTTTAGTGCGGCCAGTGCCGCGGCACTGGTGTCGGGCCGCACGCATTGATCGCGATCGACCAGGATGCGGTCCCCCTGCTCGTTGCGTCCCCACACGCTCAGCATCTCGCGCTTGAATTCGCCGCGCGCTTGTGCCGCCGCAGCGAGTTGGTGCGAGCGCAAGGCAAAAGCGTCTTGCTCTTCGCGCGAGATGCCTTGCGTTTGCGCGAGGAACTCGGCCGTGATTCCCATATGCAGCGCGGCCTTGCTGGTCCGCTGAAACAGCTTGGCGTTAATATTCAGATCCGCATCCATCGGAATGTGATGCATGTGTTCGAGCCCGCCGACGATCTGCACGTCCTCGAATCCGGCCATGATCGAATGCGTGGCTTGATTGATCGCCTGCAAGCTCGATCCGCAGAGCCGATTAATGGTTGCCCCGCCCGTCTGCATCGAGAGCCCGGCCATCAGCCCAACAGCCCGCGCGGCGTTGAAACCTTGTTCGCCCTGCTGCTGCGTGTTGCCCAACACCAGGTCTTCGATCTCGGCGGGGTCGATGCCGGTCCGCTCGACGAGCGCCTGCACGACCAGCACAGCCAGGTCATCGCTGCGCACATCGCGAAAGACCCCTTTATCTTTGTGCGCGCGACCGATGGGCGTTCGTACGCAGTCGATAATCACGGCATGTTTCATGGCGACCCTTTTGCGGATAACAAAATCATGTAGGAGGCCTCTCCGAGGCCGATCGGTTGACTCAATCTTGTCGTATCGATTCTCAGCGGCAAACGTTTGTTCAATCTCAATCGCCGACGGAGTCCGCTCCTACAAAATGTAGGAGGCCTCGCCGAGGCCGATCGGTTGACTCAACCTTGTCGTATTGATTCTCAGCGGCAAACGTTTGTTCAGTCGCAATCGCCGACGGCGTCGGCTCCTACAAATTGCGGGCCGGTGGCCGCGCCGCTAAGCATCCCTTGCAATTTTCAGCTCGTAAAATTTCTTGCCCGTGCGGGCCATCTCAAGCAGCAGCGGCGTGGGCCGCGTGCGTTCGCCCAGCGACTCGAATGGCTTAAGCATCTCGACGATCTTGGCCGCGCCCAGTGTGTCGGCCCAAAACAACAGCCCCCCTTTGAACGGCGGAAAACCCAGGCCGTAGATCAGGCCCAAGTCGACATCGCGCACGTCGCGGACCAGTCGCTCGTCGATAATCCGCGTCGCTTCGAGTACCATCGGCAAAAACAATCGCGCGGTCAGTTCGTCGTCGCTGAACTTTCTTTTATTACGAATCAGCGGCCCGATGAGTTCCATCAGCTTGGGGTCCGGCACGCCGCGTTCGGCGCCGTTGGGATAGGCGAAAAATCCCGCGCCGCTCTTCTGACCCAGCCGGCCGTTTTTAAGCAGCACCACCGGAATATCGTTCTTCACGGTGCGATCAGGAAATGCTTCAACCATCACTCGGCCTGCCATCACACACGTATCAAGACCGACCACGTCGTACAGCGCGATCGGGCCGAGCGGCATTCCAAACGCACGGGCCACGCGGTCAATATCCTTGATCTCGGCGCCTTCGAGAATCAGTTCAAGCGCCTCGTTCATGTACGGCAGCAGCAGCCGGTTGACCAGAAAACCAGGCCCGTCGTTCACGACGATCGGCGACTTGCCGATGCTCTTGGCGTAGGCCACGACAGTGGCCACGGTCTGGTCGCTGGTGTCGCGGCCGCGGATGACTTCGACCAGCGGCATCTTGCGCACCGGGTTGAAAAAATGCAGCCCGCAGAAACGCTCGGGCCGCGCCAACCCTTCGGCCAGTTGCGTGATCGGAATCGTCGAAGTGTTCGAACCGAGAATCGCGTCGGGCCGCAACAATCGTTCAAGCCGCGCGTAAAGTTTTCGCTTGGCTTCACGACTTTCGACAATCGCTTCGATCACCAGGTCCGAGCGGGCCAACTCCTCATCGCTGGTCGCGCTGTTGAGCAGCGACGCCATTTGGACCGCACGCGCCGGATCGGGGCCTTTCAGTTCTTTGTTGTACGAGGCTTCTTCAAGCACTTTGCTGATGCCGACAGCCAGGGCGGGCGCGGACGCATCGCCCAATGCCACGGGCAGATTGCGTTTGAGATTGGCCGCGGCGATTCCAGCGCCCATGATGCCCGCGCCGACGACACTGACCGAGGTGATTTTGCCAGGCGTTGTATTAGTTCCCCCAGCGGCCGGGCGATCGATGCCGGTATCTTTCTTGTTACGATCGCCGAGCAGAAACACATTGATCAGCGCGCGATTGACCGGCGTGCCGAACAGCTTGGACATGCCGGCCGCTTCAAGCTCGCAGGCTGCGTCGACATCGAGCGCTGCTGCTTCGAGCATGACTTCTAGCGCTGCGAGCGGCGCTGGGTATTGCCCTTTGGTTTGTTGCTGAATGTAGGCCGACGCTGTTGCGCCGAGGAAACCCAACTCGGTTTCATTCATCTCGATCGGAGCGTTCCAACGTTGGCGATCGCGCAGATATTGTTGTGATTGCTGCTCGTGCCGCAGCATGGCAATGGCCGCCGGCAGTAGCCGCTCGACGCTGGTCGTATCGTTGGCCAGCCCCATTGCCATCGCTTCGCGACCGCCAATGCTCTCGCCGCTGGTGACCAACTCGACGGCGTTGCCGAGTCCCGCGATCCGCGAACTGCGGGCTGTCCCGCCCCAGCCTGGGAACAGGCCGAGCTTGACCTCGGGAAAGCCGAACTGCGATTTGGGGTTGTTGGTCATGATCCGCCGATCGCACCAGCTCGCCAGCTCCGCGCCGCCGCCGACGCAAATTCCGTCGATCGCGGCGATGGTGACAAACCGGCATTGCGAAAGCCGCTGAAACAGCGTGCGACCACGATTGCACATTTCCAAAGTCATCGCAGCAATTTCGGCTGGGGCAGTATCGAACGACGCGGCGAACTCGCGAATATCGGCCCCGGCGATGAACGAACCCGGCTTGCCCGAGGTGATGATCAGCCCTGCAACGTCATCACGTTTTTCCAGTTCGCTTAAGTGCGCGGCAAATTCGGCCAGCACGCGGCTCGATAGCACATTGGCCCCTTTTTGCGGGTCGTCGAACGTCAAGAGCGCAATGTCCGGTTCGGGCCACGACAGGGCGATGACGGACAGTTGATCGCCGGAGGATGACGGATGTCGATTGCTCATGAACAATCCTCGAGAATTCCGTAGGTCAGGCAGAAGCCCGACATGGCTTTTACTGTAGGTCAGGCTTCAGCCTGACATGCACCGCGATAGCTGCTCCACCTGCGTCAGGCTTAAAGCCTGACCTACGAAATTATAGCAGTCCGCTAGGATAGGAGCGGAGTGGCCAGTCGTAAACCCCGCGACACGTCTCCGGTTCCCAACTCGTATCGATTCCGCTGCGGCCAATTCATGCATGATTCGAGAATAATACGTACATCTGTTGTAAACCATTAGAAATGTCCTCTGTTTCTGACCGATAGAAATGTCCCCTTGAGTTTACTGGTTCCGCCGGGGAGTTGGACTGCGTAGC
>JAYTAU010000204.1:0-4696 GCA_043737375.1 Planctomycetia bacterium | reverse complement strand
CGGCCGCGGTCAGTCCCACCGGGTTGGTTAATAACGCCAAGAGCTTACCGCTCGGGCCTGACTCGATTTCCGTCAGCGAACCGTCGCTCACTTTGAAGCCCGCTCCCGTGCCGCTGAATGGACGGCCGTTGACGACAAACTGCGTACCGGCGGCGTAGCTCGCCGTCGGCAACGGGCCGGTTTCGCCGGGCAACGGCAATACCGTGAACTCGCTGGTCGAACCGTTATAATCGACGATGCGGCAGCTAATCCCCTTGGCTTGCCGATCAAGAAACGTCAGCACGCATCCGTTGTAGTAATCGTCGGTCATAGCCAAAGTCGGCGCGCTAAACCGGATAAATGTGCCGTTGGGGTTTGGCAGGGGAGTGATTCCCGCGGTCCCGACGCGAGCGCGAATCGATTGATGGCCGTTTATGTCCATCAACAAATTATTCGTCTGCATCGGCGAGCGCGGGTTCGTCGAGCCGCGTAGCAGCTCATACATCGCTCCGTGGACGATCTCTTCCGGCGTGTCGCCCGAACGATCGAACTGGCTGGCGCTCTTGGCCACGGCGCGAGCCCGCGTGGCCACGGCGACAAACATCACCGCGATCACGACGAACAGCACCAGCAAACTGAGTACGACCAAAATCAAGACACCCCGACGACTCTTGGCGCGTGCGGCGCGCACGCGGCAATTTCGCTTGAGCAACGTCGATTTCGGCGTGGGCACGAACTTGGACATGGTCCGGTATTCCAGGCTGTCGATCAAAGGAGCTTTGCCGACGGCTTGATCGCTGTTGGCCAGTTGTCTGCGGATGTATTGTTCATAGTTGGTCATCGTACTTACTCCGTCTAAAGCCGCGGACCTTGCCCGGTCCGGCGGCAGTTGGAATTTCGTTGAACCGCAGAGTCACGGAGGACACGGAGTAGGAATAAAGAATTCGGCCGCGAATGGATACGAATGGACGCAAATCAAGCACTTCGCCACCATCATCACTCGAAAATCCAATCTACGGCTATGGCGAGTGAGCAACTTTCTGCTTTGCGTCTTCGCGCCTTTGCGCGATCATTTTTTTCTTTCTCGGTGTTCTCTGTGACTCGGTGGTTAGTCTGCCTTAGTTACTCCACAGCGACAGGCCTTCGAGGTGGACTGTTTTTTCATACACGCCGATCGCCCCTTCGAAAATCGATACTTTGGATGGATCGTTGGCCGGCAACGTCAGCCCCCAGTCGGGTCCGGCCACGGTGATCTCGCGCCCGCCGGCGTTGTAGTCGGCGGCTGTGACCACGCGATACCAACGGAAGTAGAGCGTTTCGTTTGCTGCCGGTCCGACCGGCTTACTCAGCATGAGCCAATCGCCCGGGCGAATCGCACATTGATCGGCCGATCCACGTAATTCGATTTCGCCGCCGCCGAGTCCAAAGCCGCCGGCAGGCACATTGACATCAAGCTGTCGCTCGTGGCCGACACCGGATTCGTTATTGGCGCTCGATATATTGCGTTTGTAAAAAATCACGATCGACAGATTGAACTGATTGCCGGCGGTGATGCCGTTGGCGTTGGCATAGGCCGGGGCGAGCGTCGCCAGCCAGGAAAAATTACCTTCGGCCATACGACGCAGCGCGGTGCCGATCTTCGGTTCGTAAGTGCTCTGCGCAGGCAGATCGGCATCGGCCTGCTTCTCGAACACCACATCATCGCGCGAGACGAAAATCAAATCGGCCAGTGCTTGAGTCGTCGCAAAACTAAGACCCACTCGTTTCATTCTATTCATCGCAATGCCATCACGCGGAAACTCGACCGACGTTCCTGCAAGCGGACTGCCGTTGCTGAGCACACGCGGATCAATGGCGAGTGGCGGCAAGTACCCAACCGCCGGTACACCGCTGCCGTCCAACACCGCTGTGCCGGCAGCGTCGCGCGTCCACTTGGTCGGATTGGCCATGCCATAGGTACGAAACTCGCGCACGGCGTTCTGTCCGATGACCGCTTTGCGATCTTCGATGCCCGCCTTCTGCGCCTGGTACGACCCGACCGGCAGCAGCGAAGAAATACTCAACAGCCCGATCGACAGGATGAAGATGGAGATGAGGACTTCGAGCAGGGAGATTGCGGAGTGCGGAGTGCGGAGTCGGGAGTGCGGAGTGACTTCCGAGTGCGGAGTTGGAAGTGCGAAGTGCGAAGTGATTGCATTGCTAGTCACTCCGCACTCCGCACTCCACACTCCGAACTTGCGCTCACGCGGTCCATTGATGTTCTCACTTCGGTTTCGAATGCTAAGCATCACTACCTCCCTCCCATGTTCTGGGCGGTGCGCGCATACGCCCGCGACTCGCCGACATTGGTCGGCGGCCCGCCGCCCGCGGCCGGTGACACTTCGCTGGTAGTGATCAAACCCGATTGAGCATTGATCGAGACCCAGACGTTTTCGAAGTCCTTATAGTTGTCTGCCGTTGGATCTTCGGCCGTGGGTTTGCCGATCAGGAAGTACAACGCCGAGGTGGGAACCCGTCCTTCCAACGCATTGCCATCGCCGTAATACACCGAATCGACATTGCCCGACGGCCCGAAGATGATCATCACCGGCTTTTGCCTCGTCGGGTCGGCAGCAAATTCGGCGTTGTTGGAACTGTAGCCCGAGGCGGATAGATCGACCAAGGCCCCGGTGGGCAAGATGATCGGCGCGTCGGCCGATTTGACCGGTTGGCGGAAGATTTGATAGGCGAGTGTAGCCGAAGCGTTGGCCAGATTGGGTAAAGGTTGCCCAGGCTCGGCAACCGTAGCCGTAACTGAAGTGCCTGTGACCGAGCCGTCGGCGCCGACCGTGCCCGTTAGGATTCGGTATAGCGTTCCGCGATAATTGAAGCGAATCAAGTCGCCCAGGTGCACGATCCCCGCGGGGATTGCCGTGCTAAACGTGATGGTGATGGAAGTCGGATTAGGCCCGGGTGGGCTTGAAATGGTGCACGTATCCGTCATCGTTTCGCCGGTGTACGGCGGCGGCGACTCGCACAAGAACAGATCGATGGCTTGGTTCGATTGCGCATCGGCCACGGTTGTCGAGAGTCGCGTGATCCACACGCCGCAAGGGCGGCCCGTCGCCAATGCCCGAGCTTGGGCGTTGGCAAAGAATCCGCTGACCAGCCGGGCCGACTCGCGGACCTTGCGCCCGCCGACGGCCGGGGCCATCAGCGGAATCGTGGCCACGGTGACCATGCCCAGGATTGCGATCACGACCAATAGCTCGACAAGGGTCAAGCCGCAGCGCGAGGCTGGGGGCTGGAGGCTGGGGGCTCGGGGCTGGGGGCTGAGGTGTGAGGCTAGAGGTGTGAGGCTAGAGCCTTGAGGCTTGGGCCGTGCGCGCGTATGCCACTGGCTCCGCCAGTGCGAACGGCGGCAGTCGGACGACGCTCGGTTAATGGTGGCCATAGTTCCCTCTTTCTGTTCGTAGCAGTCTGCGTTGCTAAGCGTGGTGTCAATCAAGGTGCAATGGGCGATGGCAACGGGTAATGTTTTCGGCGGCGTGCCGGTTGTAAGTGCGTTGGTTGGCGAAAACAACTCCCGACACCAGGCAGCGTTTATCTACGATTTCTACTCTTTTGCCAGCGTGCGATTTCTTGCTTTCGCTCTTTCGTGATCATTGCTTTCGCGAATACGGATCACGAAAGCGCGAAAGAACGAAATGGGGAAACCAAGTTACCGTACTAGCGTGTCGTGATTGGTGATGTTGTCTGCATATTCGTTCGCCGTGCCGTCTCCGTCTTCGTCAACGGCGACACCCATTTGGAATCCAAGCGTTTGTGAGTACGGATCGTGTCTTTCGGTGCTGAATCGAAGGTCCGGCCCTGGGTCGGTAACTTGATCCCGCTCGGCAGTAATGCCAGTGAGTTGGTCCGGCCCGCCTGAGTAGATGAGCGGAAATAAAGCATAAGCCCGCGGTGTACCCGTAAAGGCAGGTGAAGCACTTTCCTGCGAGCGACGCCCATCAAACTGGTCATAATTCTTAGTGTTGAGACGCTTCTGAATTGGTGACTCAAATCCCGGTGCCCAACGTAAAAAGCGAATTGGCTTTCCCCATCCATCAAGAAACTCCGGCAACCCATCGGCATCGATGTCGCCGATGTCGGTCTGCGAGAACATGGCCATGGCGTCAGGATCGTCGCTGCCAAGAGTCAAAATCAAATAAAGGCACTCGGCATTTTCGTTTGTTTGATTCATGCTGCCGGCTTTACGTTTGTAAGCCTTACTCGCAGCAGGTCTTGCTAACACTGCCGGGCCAGCTCCAGTTCCGGTTCGTGTAACCGGATCATCATTGATATCGGAAGCTCGCTCAGGCATTTCAAGTCGCATCAATTCGCGAAGCATTGTCAGGCGGCGAAATGCGAACGCGGTCTGGTTTTCGTTTGGTGCTCTCGTAATCGGTACTTTGCGATTCTGATACGAGTCGTACTTGGGCATGATCACCGTGTTGAGTTTCGCGATCATCGAGCGCGTTTTGGCGGCCCGGGCGCTCTCTTGGGTATCGGCCATGGCGAATAGCACGATCGACGAGAGAATGGCAATAATCAAGATCACGACCAGCAGCTCGACCAGCGTGAAGCCACGCCCACAGGGGCGGATCGAAATCAGGCGGTGTTGACGATTCGGTTTCATCTCAGCGGACCCCCCCGCCCGGCGAGGCCAGGCCGTGGTTGGTGATGTAGTCGACGGCAG
>JAYTAU010000203.1:0-11452 GCA_043737375.1 Planctomycetia bacterium | reverse complement strand
GCATAAATGGGACATTCTGGATTTAAAAGACGGTAATGAACTGCTCGGCCTGATCGTCAAAGAAAATGCCGATTCGATCGAATTTCAAAAGCAGAACTCCAAGCAAAAAGAAACGATCGCACGCGACAAAATCAGAGAGATCCAGAAACGCGGCCGGCCCGTGCTGGTGGGCACCGTTTCGATCGAAAAAAGCGAGCGGCTGGCGTCGATGTTGGAAAAGCGCGGCATCAAGCACCAGGTGCTTAACGCCAAACATCACAAACGCGAAGCCGAAATCGTCGCGCAGGCCGGCCGCTACAGCGCGGTGACCATCGCCACGAACATGGCCGGGCGCGGCACCGACATCGTGTTGGGCGGCAACGCCGAAACCATGGCCTGGGCCGTGCTGCAAGATAAATACCCGACCCGGCTCGACGTTCCCAAGGCCGAGTGGGATACGCTCGTTCACGAAATCGAAGAACGCGAGCAAATGAAAGCCGAGGGGCAACTGGTCAAAGAGCTGGGCGGGCTGCATTGCATCGGCACCGAACGACACGAGGCCCGTCGTATCGATCTGCAGTTGCGCGGTCGTTGCGGTCGACAGGGCGACCCCGGCAGCAGCCGCTTCTACCTCTCGCTCGAAGACGATCTGATGCGTATCTTCGCAGGCGAATGGGTCCGCAGCGTGCTGCAACGATTGGGCATGAAAGAAGGCGAGGCGATCGAAAGCCGCATGGTCTCGCGCCGCATCGAAGGCGCTCAGAAGAAGGTCGAAGAACGTAACTTCGAAACGCGCAAAAGCTTGCTCGAATACGACGAGGTGATGGACGAGCAACGCAAACGGGTGTACGGCTATCGTCAACGCATTTTGGACGGCGGCAATTGCAAAGAGCTGGTCCTCGAAATGCTCAACGAGCAGATCGATCATCACCTGTCGCAGTTCCTCGACAAGCATTACGGCACCGACACCTTCGCCCGTTGGGCCAGCGGCATGTTATCCGTCGAACTGAAGAGCGACGACTTTCAAGGCCAGGCCTATGAAGAAGCCCAACGCTTTGCCAAGGACGAGGCGCAACGCCTTGCCGAGGGACAAATCTTCGAGGCCGTCGAAGAAAACCTGCCCGAGGGAGAAGACGAAAACGAATGGAACTGGGAGGCCCTGGCCAAGTTTTCCAACGTGCGTTGGAAGACCAGTTTCCGCGACCGCGATCTCAAAGCAACCGGACGCGACGGCGTGGTCGAACTGTTGGTTGAGAAGGCCGCCTCCGCAACCGAGGCCGTCGATCTGGCCGACGGTGCGAAATTTCTCGAACCCGATTTCGCCGTGCAGACTGCATTGAATTGGGTCGAGTACAAATTCGGCCTAAAACTGAACCACGACCAGGTGCGCTCGCTCGACCCCACGGCGTTCAAAAACCGTGTCAAAGAACTTGCCGTCAAAGCCTACGACGAACGCGAAGTCGAATACCCCGTGATGGCCGGGTTCTATCATTTTTCGAAATCCGACGGCAACGGCGGACGCCGGCTCGATCGCGACGAATTGGCCGCTTGGGCCAAGGAACGATTTCAGGTCAACACCGATCTGGAAGAGTTTCGCAGCAAGCAGCGCGATGAAATTCGTGATCTGCTGCTGGAACAAAGCCGCACATTTCAACGCCAGGCGAACGAAGCCGTGGCCGAGGTCAAGCGGCGCGTCGCCGAGTTGCCGTTGAGTGAAGACGGCGACCCGCGCGCGACCGCCTCGAACGGCAACGGCAAACTGTTATCGTTAACCGATTGGTTGCGTCGCACGGTCAGCTTCGACAAAACGCCCGACGAACTGGCGAAGCTGGGCAAGGCCGACCTCGAACGCAAGTTGTCGCGCGCAGTCGAGGAACACTATCGCCCCGAAATTCGCCGCATGGAGCGGATGCTGGTGCTGCAAATTCTCGACGGCGCTTGGAAAGAGCATCTGCTGGCGATGGATCATTTGCGATCCAGCGTGTCGCTGCGCGGCTATGCCCAGGTCGATCCCAAGGTCGAATACAAACGCGAAGGCATGCGCACCTTCGAGACCATGTGGACGAGCATCGGCGAACGGGTCACCGACCTGGTGTTCCGGATGGAACAGTTGGACGAAAACTTTGTCGGCTCGACTTGGAAAGAAAGCGTCGCGGTCAAGGAAGAAGTGCGCTCCGGCATTCCTGTGATGGCCGGCGACGATCAGCAGCAGCGGGCGATCGAAAACAGCGAGCAAGATGCGGAGCGCAAGATCGAACCGATTCGCAATCAGGGGCAGCGCGTCGGCCGCAACGACCCCTGCCCTTGCGGCAGCGGTAAGAAGTTCAAGAATTGTCACGGCCGCCCCGGTGCGGCGCACGTAGCGTGAGGGAAATGCTCAGAGCCCTGGCGTCCCCGCCGGGGGAAAAGCGCGCGGTAAATTCCAAAACGAGAAATCGGAAAGCGTGAGATGAGACAGTAATCCTCAAGCCTCCAGTCTCAAGCCTCACACCCCCATCCATGATCCCCGACCCCTTCACTTATGAGCACCGCTAAAGAAGACGTTCGTCAGATACTCGAAAAGCTGTCCGACGATGCCACGTTGGAGGACATTCAGTATCACTTGTATGTGCGACAGAAGATCGAATCGGCGCTCGCCGAGGTCGATCGCGAAGAAGCAGTTCCGCACGACAAAGTTGAGGAGCGGATGAAAAAATGGCTCGTCGAATAGAATGGCACTCCACTTGTTCGGCTCTAGCCTGGGGTACAAAAAGTTGAACCACTGTGTCACCGAGGGCACCGGAAACGAAGGAAGTGTATCGCGCAAAGGCGCGAAGGACGCAAAGTGAAGGACTCGTTTTTTCCAACCACGTCCATCTGCTTCCTTTTTCGTGTCGTTCGTGTATTTCGTGGTTCAATTTTTTGACTTGCGATCATTGCGGTGAATTGCGATTGAACGTTCATTCTATTTTGTATTCTCCGTGTCCTCGGTGACTCGGTGGTTAGTTCCTGCTGGGAATGGATTCCCGCGATGGCCTATCTATTCAACATCGTCTATCTGCTCGTGTTGCTGCTCGCTGCGCCGTGGTTGATCGATCAGTCGCTGCGTAAGGGCAAGTATCGCGCGGGGTTTGCACAAAAGTTCCTCGGACGGGTTCCGGTGCGTCAAGGCGATCGCCCCTGCATCTGGTTTCATGCGGTCAGTGTCGGCGAGGTCAATCTGCTGGCCGTGCTGCTCAAGCAACACCGTGAGCGGCATCCTGGCTGGGACTGCGTGCTCTCGACCACGACGGCGACCGGCTACGCGTTGGCCCAGCAAAAATATCCCGAGCTAACGGTGTTCTATGCGCCGCTGGACTTTAGTTGGGCAGTCAAGACGGCCCTGCGTCGTATTCGACCGGCTGTGCTGGTGCTAGCCGAGTTGGAACTCTGGCCGAACCTGATTCGCGCCGCCAAACAGTCGGGTTCCAAGGTGGCGATCGTCAACGGCCGGCTGAGCGAGCGGAGTTTTCGCGGCTATCGGCGAATGCGTTGGCTGGTCGGTCCACTGCTAAATCAGGTCGATTGCATCGCCGTGCAGAATCAAGAATACGCCGGGCGATTCTTGTCGCTCGGTGCGAATCCGACCCGCGTGCATGTCACCGGCTCGCTAAAGTTCGACGGGGCGCAAACCGATCGAAACAATCCGGCGACGATGCGACTGGGCGCCCTAGTGAATTTGCACGACGACGACCTAGTCTTTTTGGCCGGCAGCACCCAAGCGCCGGAAGAGGCCATAGCGATCGAAACGTTCCGCACGCTGTCGGTCGAGCATCCGCGGCTGCGGCTGGTCATCGTTCCGCGGCATCCGCACCGGTTCGAAGAGGTGGCCGAGCTGCTCGCGCGGTCGGGCCTGGAGTGGAGTCGAAGGAGCGAGTTAAGAGAGGGGTCGGGGATCAGGGGTCAGGGGTCAGCGACGGGCGAACGAGATTTGGAACTAGAGGCTGGAGGCAGGACGCTGGAGGAAGGCAAATTCGGAAATCGGAAATCGGAAATCGGAAATGACTCGGTGGTATTTACTCCGCACTCCACACTCCGCACTCCGCACTTGCCCGCCTCAAGCCCCCAGCCTCCAACCCCAAGCCTCAAGCCTCAAGCCTCGCACCCCGCTCCCCGCTCCCCGATCCCCGATCCCCGATCCCCGCCGTCGATCCTGCTCATCGACACCGTCGGCGAGCTCGGTGCCTGGTGGGGAACGGCCTCGATCGGATTCGTGGGTGGTAGTCTCTCGACGCGCGGCGGGCAGAACATGATCGAACCGGCTGCTTTAGGCGTGGCCGTGTCGTTCGGCCCGAACACGCAGAACTTTCGCGACGTGGTGCAGTTGCTGCTGGCCCGCGACGCCGCAGTAGTGGTCCGCGATCAAGCGCAACTGACCTCCTTCGTGCGGCGCAGCTTGGAGTGCCCCCAGTTTGCCGCCGAGATGGCTCAGCGTGGAATTGCCCTGGTTAACGAGCAGCGCGGTGCGACCGAGCGCACCTGGACGCAGCTTGAGCCGCTCCTTCGCGCCGAGAGCATGACAAGCTCCGCTCGTGCCGCTTAATTACGAATTACAAGTTACGAATTACGAAGGTCCATGGCGGGATGAGGGCTCGGCCGGATCATAAAGCAGAAATTGGCCGCGAATGGATCCGAATGAACGCGAATCAGAAATATTTATTTGAGTTTATTCGCGTTTATTCGCGGCCATCCTCACAAGCTGCAATGGCGGGCTTACCTGCTCGCCGCCTTCGTAATTTGTCCTTCGTAATTCGTAATCTGTCCTTCGTAATTATTTCTTCTTCTTAGCGCCGGCGGCGGCAACGTCTGCAGCCGAGTAAGCGCTAACCGAGGCGCGAACTTCGATCGGTCCGGTCGAGCCGGCCGCTTTGAGGCCCAGCGCCGCGCCTGGCACCGTGAATCGCGCCGTCAGGTATAGCGACTTGTCGATGCCGTGCGGATATTGATACGACAATTCGGCGCGGATCGGAATCTTCCGCTCATCGATCGTCAGCTCGGCCTCGGCTTCGACCACCTCGCGCGTCGTCGTTTTGGCCCTGCCCCGCGCGTCTTTGGTCGTTGCTGAAACCGATTGAACCGGCCCTACTTTTAGCACCGAAAACGTAATGACCGCGCCGCCGTCGGGTTTGATCAGTTCGCCGACGATCCGCCGGCTCTGGTCCCCTTGGCTTTGCGGAAACTTGTCGCAACGAATTCCAAAGGCGGCCTGGGGCTGCTTGGGATCGTAGACGAATTTTCCGCCGTCGAGCGGTTTGCCCCAAGCGAACACCGGCCACTGCTTGCCGCTCGGATCGCGAAATTCGAAATCGGCCGTGACGTACTTCGGAAACGTCGACGAGAGTAAGAACTCTTGTCCGGCCGGCGGAACCGGCAGCGGCTTATCGGCAGCCGCGGCAGCGCTCACGGATAGGATTGCCACCGCGGCCACAACGACAGAGAGAAAAGCTAGTCGAGCAGAGAGTGAATGTGACATGATGGGATGAACCTATCCGAATGTTTTTATGGAAAGTGTGATGAAAAAATTTCGATACGAGCGGTTCTGTTCAGCCGCAGAGATCACATAGCACACAGAGAAATTGAATGATGATATTGAGCCGCTACCAGAAGTTCAGAGGATGGCCGCGAATGAACGCAAGTAAACGCGAATTGCATCCAACCTATCTGCGTTAATTCGTGTTTATTGGCGGCAGACCTCTTCTCTATGTGTCCTCTGTGAACTCTGTGGCAAATCTTTCGTGCCGGCATCGACTCACTTGCCGCCCAAGTCCAGCAGCAACAAATGTCCATCGGTCTGTCCGCCGCCGAATGTCGTTTGCGCGCCGCCGACGACCGGCGCCGTCAGTTCGCTGTTGCCCTCCTTGCTTTCCGCTCCGCTGAACACCAGCACGCGCGGCTTACCGTTTACCGTACCCCGCGCGAACATGAAATTGCGCCCATTGTTGATGTCCGTCTTGCCGCAGGCCGACAGCACCGAACTGAATCGCAACGAGGTCATATCTTTGTTCATGACGGCGACATACTGGCCCGAGCTTCCTTCGCCGCGGTTCAAATGGTTTCCGGTTTGAATCAGTCCCGAGGCCGCGTTGCCCCCGACCAGCACCGAGCCGTCGCCCGCAAAATCGAGCGACTTGATCCAAATACTGTTGGGCTTGTCCTTGTCGGCCAAGAACGCCAGCCAGAGCGTGCCCGCCATGATCTTGTAATCCTTGGTGTCGATCCGCGCAATGTAAGCGCAGCTCAACACGCCTGCACCCCAGGCGCTCATGCCAAGCCCCTGCATGTTGTCGCTTGCCGTGCGCATGTCGTTGGGCTCGTTCAAAAATACGCTGTTGCCGCCGTCGGACCAGGCACCCAACACCAAGTTGCCATTGTCGTCGTACTCGACCTGGCGAATGGCCGTGTCGGAGACCAGCCGCGAATTGTTCAACCCGACATACGGCCCGCCCCAATCGTACAAGTGATACAGCAGTTCACCGCTGGGCTTGGAGATCTTCAGCTCGGGGCAGCGCCAGGGTTCGCGCCCGGTGGGCCAATGATGTTCGTGCCCATAAGCGTAGGTTCCATCGACCGGATTCACGGCGATATGTTCGCCGATACCGCCGGGGATGACCGTGTTTTTGATCATTTTTCCGGCAGCATCGAACGTGGTCAGTGTCACGCCTTCGAGCTGGACATGTTTCTGTTTGTTGATGCGCACGCGCGGCGCGGTGGCCGGGCCGGTCGCCGTGCGAACCCAAGCGACCTCGGACAGGTCCGGTTTGACTTTCGCTAAGAACACCGTTCGCACGGGCAGCTTCGACTCGCCGGTCGCCGGCGGCAATGTTTGCAAATCCTTGCTGATCGCTTTCTGCTTGGCATCGCCCGCGGAGCAAACTCCGGCGACATAAATCGCACCGTCGTCGCCGACCACGGCCGACGTCGCCGCACCGGTGGCCCACGGAAATCGGGCTGCTGATTTAACGGTCTTGAGATCGCCCGACAATTGAGCAACGAACACCGTTCCATTTTCATGTTGCCACGAGAATGGCAACAGCTTGGGCTGGCCCTCTTTGTTGAGTTGCGGGTTGCCTTTGTTGTCTTTTTGCACAGCCTGCTCGGGCTTTTTCGGCGCCACGGTATCGACCCCCAACACGCGGATCGCCTTGCCCGACAGTTCGAGCGTTGGCCCAAGCGTGGTGCCGACGGCGATGACCGATCCGTCGGGCTGAAAGCCGCCGCCGACCAGCCATTCGGTGCCGCTGCCGCCCAACAGCGACGCGGCGACGACCTGTGCCTGGTCGGGCGTTTGCTTGAATTTTTCGGTCAAACTCTGAAACCGCCCGGCGTGTGCCTCGGACGCGGATGCTGCAGCGAACGTAATGCAAAGCAACGCGGCGATTCGCCTCACCGTGTCGTAACGGCGATGTTCAGCCTGATAATCACCATCCATTTTCTGTTCCCTGTTTCGATGACACTTGGCGAAAAGTCGCGCACGGCAAAAAAATGTGCCTATTAAATTGAAAAGAGTATGACGCACGAACTGCAAGCTTTTTTGTCGATTAGCGAACGAAATACATTACTTTGTCGCTTAGGATTGCGGCCTTGGCCACCGTCTTACTATACTTGGTGGATTAACGACCGCGCGTCTAAACGCGCCTATTTTATTCTCGCGCAGGAGACGGTCCCAGTGGCATCAGGCAAGTTCTTATTCACCAGCGAATCGGTCAGCATGGGCCATCCCGACAAGTTGGCCGACCAAATTTCCGACGGCATTCTCGACGCCATGCTCGCCCAAGACCCGATGAGCCGCGTCGCCTGCGAGACGATGGTCACCACGGGCATAGCCATCGTCGCCGGCGAAATCACCTCGAAGGCGAATGTCGATTTTCAGGCGATCGTCCGCCAGGTCATCAAAGATGTCGGTTACACCGACGACCAGATGGGCATCTGCTCGGAGACTTGCTCGGTGATGGTCGCCATCGGCAAGCAAAGCCCCGACATCGCCCAGGGGGTGAACGACGACGCTTCTGCGGGCAAAGACATCGGCGCGGGCGATCAGGGTTTGATGTTCGGCTATGCCTGCAACGACACGCCCGAACTGATGCCGCTGCCGATTGCACTGTCGCATCGCATTATTAACCGGCTGACCGAAGCGCGCCAGAATGGCGAAGTCGATTGGCTGCGGCCCGATGCCAAGAGTCAAGTCACCATCGAGTTCGACGGTCAACGTGCCGTGCGCGTCGATACGGTTGTCGTCTCGACCCAACACGCGCCGCACGCGACTAACGAACAGATTCGCAAGTTCGTGATCGACAAGGTCATTCGCCCTTGTTTGCCCAACGAATTGGTCAAGGGCGACATCACGTATCACATCAACCCCACGGGTCGCTTCGTGGTCGGTGGTCCTCAAGGGGATTGCGGTTTGACCGGACGCAAAATTATCGTCGACACGTACGGCGGCTGGGGACGGCACGGCGGTGGTGCGTTCAGTGGCAAGGACCCCACCAAGGTCGATCGCAGTGCGGCGTACATGGCCCGACACATCGCCAAGAATATCGTGGCGGCCGGATTGGCCGATCGTTGCGAAGTGCAGTTGGCCTATGCGATCGGCGTGTCCGACCCGGTGAGCGTGCATGTCGATACCGAAGGGACCGGCCGGTTGGACGACGCGCGGATTTGCGAGCTAGTGCGCGAGGTGTTTCCGCTCAGCCCCAGCGGCATCATCAAGTATCTCGACTTGCGACGACCGATTTATCAGAAAACTGCGGCGGGCGGGCACTTTGGTCGCAGCGAGCCGGAGTTCACCTGGGAATCGACCAAGCGCGCCGCCGAGTTGGAAAAACTGGCCGCGGCAACTGCGGCGGTGTAATTCGTAGGCCGGAATTCATTCCGGCTTTTATAGAATACCCCGTCATAAAATTGACGTAACGCGCCGGCGTCGAAGTCGGAATGAATTCCGGCCTACCGGCCCTTACGTTGACCGTTTTCTGTAGGGCATGCCCTCCGTGGCATTCCAGCGTAAATGATCTTGCGGGATTGCAACAAGGATGCTGAATCCGCGGCGACTAATTGGGATCGTGTCATCGGCATTGAGTACCGTTACTCGTCCGACTCTCACCATTCGTGTTCGATCGCCGCGATATTTTGCGGAAAGTCGCCCTGTTCGCGCCTATCGCCACGCGACCAATGGTCGCGGCTTTGCAGAAGTTGCAATCGATCAACGCAACGCTGCCGAGCTTGCGGCCGACCCGTCGGTCTGGCAACAACTCACGCGGCGCACATCGGCCGACGGAGCGGATCAAATCACAGGCTCCCTGCAATCCACGTTCGACGCTGAGGAAAGAACCAGCATCTGCCACCTGGTATTCTGTCCAGCCTTTGCGAGAGTCCCCACGCTCGAGATCGAGCCTTCGGCTGGGCCCGATTGTCGGATCAAAGCCACGCATGTTTACCCGTACGGCGCTCGGATCGAAATCAAGCTCAGTGAACTGCACACTGAATCGACAACCGTGCGCTTCGACTATATGGCAAGCGACTCGAAGGATGAACAGGAGGAAACAGAGGTAACGGAGCCGGTTTCCAAACCTGGAGCGAAATAGAACGACTGACGCCGACAAGCATCTGAAGCATATAGACCAAAACTATTTCTCTGTTGCCTCCTGTTCCATCCTGCCTTTTGTTCGATCGGTGTCGCTGATGGCACGTTGGCCTCGACAAGTCTGGACCTCGATTTTCACCTATGGGCTGGTGTTCCTGGCGTTTCCGCTATTATGCCTGTTGGCGTATGCTTGGGTTCGCGGCTGGTTCTGAACAAATGACGAAGGACAAATTACGAAGGACGAATTACAAAGGAGGCAGGACGATTGAATCGTTCGCCGGCAACGGACCACGGACAACTGACAACCGGCTGATGCCATCGACGCGGCGACTTTCAAAGAGCCGCAAAACCATGAAACAACACCTCGAATCGCAACTCACACCGCACGCGCAAGAGCATCTGCTGCTGTTTTGGGACGAACTCGACGAAGCGAGCCGCGCCCAACTGACGGCGCAGATCACCGCGCTCGACTTCGCACACCTCGCCGCATTGCACAAACAAGAGTCCGGCAGCGACGATTGGACCGCCAAGGCCGATCGCGCCACGCCGCCGCCGGCCGTGCGTCTCGATCATGCGTCCAATCCGTTTTCCAAAGAACAAGCCGTCGCGCGCGGACGTCAATCGCTCGATGCGGGCCAAGTCGGCGTGGTCTTGGTCGCCGGCGGACAAGGCACCCGGCTCGGTTTCGATCATCCGAAAGGTATGTTTCCAATCGGCCCGGTCTCGGGCGCGACACTGTTTGAGATCTTCTTCGAAAAGATCGCGGCCATCTCGCGCCGGCACAAGCATGCGGTGCCGCTGTTCATTATGACCAGCCCGGCCACGCACGATGAGACGGCCGCGTTTCTGGAGCAGCACGATCACTTTGGTTTGCCGGCCGAACAGGTCACGTTGTTCTGCCAAGGTTGCATGCCGGCCGTCGATCAATCGACAGGTCGCGTGTTACTGGCCGATCGGGGCAATGTGGCTCTCAGTCCCGACGGGCATGGCGGCATGTTGGCGGCGCTATCGCGAAGCGGCGGACTGGAAACCTGCCGTCGCCGCGGCATCAAGCAACTGTTCTACATGCAGATCGACAACCCGCTGGTCAGCGTCTGCGATGCCGAGTTCCTGGGCTATCACCTGTTGGCTGAATCGGAGCTATCGACGCAGGTCGTGGCCAAGACCGCGCCGCTCGAAAAAGTCGGCAACGTCGTCATGCTCGACGACCGCATGACGATTATCGAATACAGCGACCTGCCCGAGAGCGCCGCCGGCAGCCGCAACCCGGACGGCACGCTGCGATTGTGGGCGGGCAACATCGCGGTGCATGTGTTCGACGTGGCGTTCTTGGATCGCATGAGCCGATCGGCCGACGGTTTGCCTTTTCATATCGCAAAAAAGAAAGTGCCGTTCGTCAACGAGCTTGGCGAGCGGGTTGAACCGGCTGCGCCCAACGCGATCAAGTTCGAGCGATTTATTTTCGATCTGATGCCGCTAGCCGAAAATCCGCTAGTTGTCGAGGTCGACGCCCAGCGAGTGTTCGCGCCCGTCAAAAACGCGCCGAGTGAATCGCGAGATACCCCGGCCACCGTGCAAGCCCAGATGATTGCGCTACACCGCGAGTGGCTAGAGCGCGTCGGCGTGACGGTTTCGCCAGGTGTGGCGGTCGAAATCAGTCCGCTGTTCGCCATCGACGATGCGGAGCTGTTGGAGCAAGTGCTGCGCGGCAACCTCGATCCCGAACTACACGTGACGCAGGACAAGTACTTTTGCTAGTTTGTCAGTTGTCAGTTGTCAGTTGTCAGTTGTCAAACGCTCTCGTGCCGAGAGCGGCTAAACGGAAAATTACGATCCCCGATCCCCGATCCCCGATCCCCGTCCCCCGATCCCTTCCTC